>CAZUFI010000194.1:0-3030 GCA_964618745.1 uncultured Thermodesulfobacteriota bacterium
CCTAAACCCGGTACGAATAGGCAGTTTACAATTGCCTTTACCCTCTCGCTGCATGATATAGTGGCATACCTGGCCTCGTTGCGATCTTTTATAATTATCTTTGGTATAGCAGACAGTATTATCATTATTGGCCTTGGGGTTTATTTTTTATCAGCTATTGTAATGAGGCCTATCAGAAGGCTTGAGGTTACTGCAACCAAGATTGCAGAAGGTGATCTTGCGCTTAGAGCCGTGGTCGAGAACGATGATGAAATCGGGCGACTTGCGGGCAGGTTCAATACAATGGCCGATAGGCTCGGTGCTGAGATAAAGAGACTTGAACGGCTGAATGTCGAGCTGCACGATACGCAGGCAGAGCTTCTTCGCGCCGGTGCTCTGGCAGCCGTTGGTAGCCTTGCCGCAGGGCTAGCCCACGAGATAGGCAACCCGCTTGGGGCCGTCAGTGGTTACGTAGATATCCTCGGAAAGGGGATCACAGATAAAGACGAAGAGGTCGAGATAATAGAGCGTGCAGGCAAAGAGCTTGTGCGTATGGATAGGATCTTAAGAGAGTTTCTTGATATCGCAAGGCCTACCAAGGATGAACTCGTCCAGATTGATATTAATAGCCTTATAGAAGAGACCGTGGTTATGTTTGGCCACCATAGTCGGGGCCGTGGCGTTACGGTAAGCCTTGAATTGAATAAAGATCTTCTGCCTGTTATTATTGATGAGGGTAGGCTCAGGCAGATTTTTACCAATCTATTGCTAAATGCGGCTGACTCAATGAATGGCAGTGGCGAGGTTACGGTAGAGAGCAGGCTTGTTACAGCACAAAATGGCCTTCATCGTTATCGCGTGGATCTTGGGGTAGAGCAACGTGTGCGCAAAGGGGACGCTAATAAGCAGTCCGCTCAGAGTAGAAAGAAGACCGAGGCCGTTGCCGTTACCTTTACTGATAAAGGCTGTGGCATAAAGGCCGAAGATACCGACAGGGTCTTTGATCCGTTTTTTACAACAAAGGCCCCGGGCAGTGGCACGGGCCTTGGCCTTTTTGTATCTGCAAGCATGATAAAGGCCTTTGGTGGAAGTATCGAGGTCAAGAGCGAGCTTGGAAAGGGTAGTTCATTTACCGTAATAATACCGTATCGGGCCGGTGGTTTTTCCGCATAGATCTGCCGCAGCCACTTAGAGTCGAGTCGCTGCGAGAGGAGTTGTAGATGAGAGTACTTGTTGTTGATGATGAAGAGAGTATGAGGCACATGCTCTCGGTGATACTTAAAAAAGAAGGGTATCTCGCTGTGACTGCCGCCGATGCCGACTGTGCGCTTGAGCTGCTGGGTAGTGAAGATTTTGATTTTATCTTGAGCGATATAAAGATGCCGGGCCTTGGTGGTATTGGTTTTTTAAAGGAGCTTGCTCGCAGAGGGCAGAGTGCGCCTGTGATAATGATGAGTGCCTACGGCAGTATGGATAGCGCAATCGAGTGTATGAAGCTTGGCGCTTATGACTATATATCAAAGCCCTTCAAGCCCGATGAGGTCGTCTTGACTATCAAGAAGGCCGCAGAGCGCGAAAGCCTGAAGCGTGAAAACAAGAGGCTTCGAGCAGAGGCAGAGCGTAGCTCTGATAGTCTTTACGGCACGGACCCGTCAATGCAAGAGCTGCGCGATCTTATAGGTAAGGTCGCGTCCTACGATACGACCGTGCTTATTACGGGTGAGACCGGTACGGGTAAGGAGCTGGTCGCACGCGCTATACATCAGGAGGGGGCGTGCAGAGATGGTCCTTTCATCGCGGTTAACTGTGGCGCGATCCCTGCAAACCTTATGGAGAGTGAGCTCTTTGGTCACGCAAAGGGTGCTTTTACAGGTGCGGTGAGCTCACATACAGGACTCTTTCAAGAGGCCGACGGAGGTACTATCTTCCTTGATGAGATCGGTGAATTGCCGCGCGAGCTTCAGGTAAAGCTCTTGCGAGTGCTTCAGGAGGGAGAGGTCAGAAGGGTAGGGGATACAAAGTCAATAAAGATAAATGCAAGGGTACTGGCAGCTACCGTAAAGGACCTGGAAGAAGAGGTAAGGGCTGGCAGCTTTAGAGAAGATCTTTACTATAGGCTTAATGTGATTATCATCAGGGTTCCGCCACTTAGAGAGAGGGCGGGCGATATTGCAGGGCTATCAAGGCTCTTTGTTAAGGGCTTCGCAACGCGCTACTCAAAGCCGGTTGTCGAGATCACTGAGGGGGCGATGGCAATGCTCAGGGCCTATCCGTGGCCGGGCAATGTCAGAGAGCTTGAAAATATTATAGAGAGGGCCGTTATATTAGAGGATGGTCAGAGCATAGGTCAGGAGAGGCTACCGATTTTTAAAGGGGCTGGCAAAGGGGCGGGTCTCGGTAAAGAGGCTTTAAATACCGGCCTCTCTATAAAGAAGGGGCAGGAAGTTATGGAGCGAGACCTTATACAAAAGGCCCTTGAGGTAACTGGAGGCAATAAGACGCATGCCGCCGAGTTGCTGGAGATAAGCCATAGAGCGTTACTTTATAAGATTAAAAATTACGAGCTATGAAGACTTTTTGTGGCAGTAAGACCTTCCTATGATCTATGCAATGTGACGCCGAGTGCGCCAATAGATTCTGTCGTCTCGGTCAGCGGCTCTGATGTGACCCTTATTTTTCTTAAGTTTTCTCCAGCTTCGCCGAAGTTAAAAGTGTGTATAATTATAGTTTTTCCGCGATTATCTTCCTAAGTTGAGCCTTTTAACCTCGTTAATAGGGCGAAAGGCCGAGGATATCGTTTTTTTTGCACTTTCTAGTATAATTTATATACAATTATGCATAATTATAATAAACTTAACAAAATAGTTCTTAGAAAGCAGATTTGATCTTAATAGTTAATCTTTTATCTTTGGGGCGGCTACTTGGCAGAGGTACTAATCGGTTGAAATTGCGGCAATTTGACTTAGACTGCAAGGTGTTATGATGACTATGGGTACAAACAACAAAAATAACCTGAGAAGTATTAGAGAGGAGATGCTCCTCTCTAAGTCC
>CAZUFI010000195.1:0-3026 GCA_964618745.1 uncultured Thermodesulfobacteriota bacterium
GAGCTTAGCTCCGTAGCAAAGCAATCTCGCCTTTAAACTGTCATGCTGAATTTATCTCAGCATCTGTTCTTTCTCGCCACGATTGCATAAATCTAAAAACAGGCCCTGAAACAAGTTCAGGGTGACAGAGATCTTAGTTTTTCTGCATATACCAAGCCTACAGTCGGCAAACCCATTACGAAAAAACACCACCCGGTCATTGCGAGGAGGTCGCACCGACGAAGCAATCTCATCTTTCCTCCCCCTTTTACAAAGGGGGACTGAGGGGGATTGTCTTATGCCAAGCACAATCTAAATTTAAAGTCCCTACCTTCGCACAGCACGGTATTGTTTTGCGAAGTCCACAGGCCGCAGTCCCATAAATCCATTAAAAAATATTTAGCTAAATTTAAGTTCTTTTACCTCCGTACGGCTCGGTATTGTTTGATAAATTTAGCCGGACGCAGTCCCATCTTTGCCTCACGCAGGCCGGGCAGTCCGAGATCTTGTTCTCGATTTATATATTTATACTGCGGCGGCAAACTCCCTGCAAAGGCCTGCACCACAAACTGCTTAAGGCCTTTATAACCGTAGACGCCCTTCTCGTAATGTATCACAAAGCTCTCGGCCTCCAGCTCCTCGCCAAGGCAATATGCCACGGGCTCGCTCCCAACATAGACGACCATCCCTGTAAGTCCCAGCTCGTCTATCAGAGCCAAGGCCTCTTTGGCAGAGAGGTAATCATTGATACCGGCCTGTTCAATTAAGTACTGCGAGGTATTCCCGTCTTTTTCCAACTCCGAGCCGCCCTCTATATAACCCTCTACCGCCTCCGCCCTTGCCTGACCCGCCTGCCACGCCTCCAGCACGGCAAGCGCATCCCCTGCCCTCTCTTTGGTTAAGGGGTGTGTTTCATGGCTATTACTATCGGTAAAGGCCCTGACAAGTGCCCGTTTTTTCCTATATTTTCCGGCAGGATAGGTCGCAAGCTCTTCTCGCAGATATAAATAATCAAAGTTATCCCTATCTTCTGTTACCAGATAACCCAGCTCTTTTAATTCTTCGGCTTGCGCCTCTGCTACAGACTTCATTGTACTATAGCGTAGAAAAACTTCATCAAGTAACTCTTTTGCAGGCAAGCTTCCCATCAACATAAAAAACTCACCTGTTTCCTTGCCACCCTTGCCGCCGTGCTGACCTTTGTCGTCACCGATTATCAGCAAGCATCCGCTTGTTAAGCATTCGCCTGTCAAGCATCCGCCTGTAAGGCTTTCGTCTTCAGATCCTTCACCAGTAATCCACGCCACCCTGTATTTATACTTCTTCCGAAAGAGATATAACGTACCGAAAGAATACTCGGAAAGGCTGTGACTAGTCTCAGACTGCTGGCTACTTATATTTCTAAAATATGGATCCATGACAGGACGCATCTCTAACGACAGCTCTGCGGTCTCGGGATAGGTTGGTATAAGGTCTTTGGTCATCTCTAATCTTTCTCTCCAACGCCACAGCTCTTTACCTCTGGCAAGGCCTCGGGCCTTACCATCACGGCCTTGTGCTCACTGACCGTAACCGAGCCCGGACGTGCGCCTCTGGGTTTCTTGACCTTCTTTATATCGGCATATATTACATCTACCTTAGCGGCATTTTTTGCTTTGCTATAATATGCAGCGATTGATGCCGCCTCAATGATTGACTGCTTGTAGTTAGACAGGTCCTCACCCTCGGCCTTCAAAAGGACATGTGCGCCTGCGCAATTATTTGCATGAAACCACAGATCATTCTGTCGGCCTACTTTTTTTACGAGCAGGTCATTGCCCGCCCCGCTCTTACCGCATAGAATTGTAAGACCTTCAGAAGATATATATCTCCTATACGGAACGGTTGTATTTTTGGAGGCCTTCTTCTTTACAGCTCGCTTGTCAACAATAGGTTTTTTCAACAACCCTGCCTCAATCAGTTCGCCTTCTAAAAGCGGTATCTCTTCAATATCGATTATGGCATCTAAAGAACAGGCCAGATTCTCCACATATTCAAACTCGCTTTCGGCCTCTGGCAGACGCTCTTCCAGCATCCTGAGCGTTGTCTTGGCCTTTTTACCACGCCTGAAATACCGCTCGGCATTTCCCTTTGCGTCAAGCTTTGGATCAAGCGTTATATTTATCTTAATTGGCGGATCTTCATAGAAATCATCAAGCTCGGCCTCTTTAAGGCCCTTTTTTATCGTCCCCATATTGGCAAGTATCAACTCGCCGAGGCGTTGTTTATCTCTATTTTCAGCGGCCTTTTCTTTATCTTCACGAAGGTTTCTAAGCTTACGCGTGGCCTTCTTATCAGCGGACTTTATTGCCTTACGCAGACGCTTCTTTTCTGTCTTTAACTCACCTGTATCGGTCTCGCCAGAATAAAATCTATCAACGGCAGCATTCCAGCTCTCGCCTTCTTCGGGAGTTACCTCTGTCTTTTCTACTTTTATGGTTTCGCGCGCAGGGAGGGGGACAAGCAGCTGCCCCGGCTCTACCGTACGCTGAGACTCGGCGGCACGGAAGTACCTCTTGGCATCCATAATAATATTGTCTTTGTCTATTAATATAAGATTGCCGGACTTTCCCGTAAGCTCTGCCACGAGCGTCATCCTGATAGGGTCATCGCCTTCGCCGCTATCTTCGCTCGGTCTTTTTAATAATGCTATCTCGACTATCCTCTCGCCCTCAATTTGGCGAACCTCGCCAATGCGGGCATTGGTTATCCGGCTACGCAGAAACGCACAGAAGCGCGGCGGCACCGGAGGATTAGGGAAAGGCCTCTTTGTAATATGCAGCCGAGATAGGTGCTGATGGGTCGAGATCAGAAGATTTAGCTGACGACCACGCGTAAAGACCTTCAAGATCAGAGTCTTCTCATCGGGCTCGTGGACCTTTGAGATAATCCCGCCCCGGAGTTCATCACATAACTCCCCAACGACCCTATTTATTAGGCTCACATTCATGCCGGAGATTTTATCATAAGAGGGGATAGAGTGCGATTGTTAATGGGTAGGCCTTTGT
>CAZUFI010000196.1:0-3026 GCA_964618745.1 uncultured Thermodesulfobacteriota bacterium
CGCAGGTGTCTATTTTACATCTATTTTGCGTGGGCCGGAGGGTCTCCATGCCGGGCTAATAACGCCGGAGTCGTCGTGTTCTTTAAAGAGTGTACCCCATGTTATGGTTGCGCTGCCGTAGCGTCTGTTGACCTGGTCCATCGCCGCTAGTCGCTTCTCGGTTTTTATCTGTAGTTTTTTGTCTTGAAAGAGCTCGCCCTGTCCGTTTTGGCAGGAGTCGGAGTTGTATAGCGATGAGATGCTTACTCCCAGCAGGCGAATTGGTTGACGGAGTTTTTCTGCGTCCATAAGGGACAGTGCTACCTTGTTTATGGTATGGCTGTCTTTTGTTGGAGTGCTGATTGTCTTACGTCTGGTGATGGTGCTGAAATCGCTATATCTGATTGTGATTGTAATGGTCTTGCCGTTTAGGTTATGTCGTCGCGCTCTTGCACCTACTGCCTCGGAGAGTTGTAATATAGTGCGAGCTAGATCTGCTCTATTTGAGATGTCTTTTGGCAGGGTCGTCGAGTGCCCGAGGCTCTTTACCGGCTCTTGTTCGTCTGTCGCCATGACGCGCCGGGTATCAATGCCACGTCCCATTAAGGATAGCTGTTCGCCTGTGATGCCAAAGTGTGCTCGCAGCCGTCCGATTGAATAGGTCCCAAGATCCGCGCAGGTATGAATGCCAAGAGCGCTGAGTGCCGAGGTGGTCTTTTTGCCGATACCGCATAGCTCGCTTACGGGGAGGTCTTTAAGTAAACCTTCTACCTCGTCTTTTTTTATTATGACCAGGCCGTCTGGTTTCTCCATATCCGAGGCGAGCTTGCTTATGAGTTTATTAGGCCCGATTCCGATAGATGCCGTAAGCCCTGTGTTTTCTTTTATACGGGCCTTGATATTGCGTCCTATCTGCTCGGGGCTGCCAAGGCATCTTTCCGTCCCTGTTATATCCAGGAAGGCCTCATCTACCGAGCATGGCTCGACCATAGGGCTGAACTCTTCCAGTGTCTTCATTATACGTACAGAGGTATCGGTATATTTTCGATTATTTGCTATTACAAATAGAAGCTGCGGGCATATTTTTGCGGCCTCAAAGCGGTTCATCCCGGTCCTTACCCCTAGTGCTCGGGCCTCGTATGATGCGGTCGTTACGACCGTTCTCTTACCGGCACCGACTATTGCTATGGCTCGGCCTCGAAGCCAGGGGTTAGCGGCCTGCTCGACAGAGGCGAAGAAGGCATCCATATCCATATGTATGATGGTTCTTTGCATAGTAGTATTGTCTTGCGCTGGAGCGGGGTTAAGGGTTAGGCCTCGATTCTTTGGCCTCGCCACCTGAACTTAACGGGCTGCATCGTATTGTAGTTAAACGAGTCGGTGCTTTGGTTAGGGTGGCTGTTGCTCGGGCAATCGCCCTCAAAGATTGCGATAACCTTTATCTCTTCATCTATTATAGTTATCACGTCGGTGCTAACCTATATTTTTAATTACCGAGATGACCTTACCTGCGATAGAGAACTCACCTTCTCTTACTTTTATGGCTCTCATCAGGCTGTTTTCAGGTTGAAGCAGGATGTAATTTTCGTGTTTAAAAAACCTCTTAACCGTTGCCTCGCCATCGACTATGGCAATTACTATGTCTCTGTTTTCAGCCGTGCTTTGCTGACGTATCAGGATATAGTCGCCGTCGTCGATACTGGCCTCTGTCATGCTTGAGCCCTCGACCTTAAGCAGAAAGTGTTCGTGAGAGTTCTTGTAGTTAAAGATCGCCGGATCTATGAATGCATGCCCCTGTATGTCTTCAATGGCAAGCTCTGGCAGGCCCGCACGGACACTGCCTATAATCGGGATCTTCTGCGGAGGTACGGCGGATATCTCGGCAGGCTCACCCATAAGTTCTATGCCACGGGCAAGCTTTGCCGTTCTTTTTATATAGCCCTTTTTCTCCAGGGCATCGATATGCTTACGTGCGTTTTGCGGCCCGCTAATCCCCAGATGAGTAGAGATCTCTCTTAGTGAGGGGGCGTATCCGTGCCACTCTATATATTCACGGATAAACCTAAGTACTTCGAGTTGCCTCTTTGTGGGGCTGCGCTGGCTCATGGTCTCCTTTTGTCGTAGATGCTGACTATAAGGTAACTAATGTTACCCATATTAAGGCTTTTTGGTTTTTTTGTCAAGGGATCTTCTTTTTTTCTAGTGTGTTACCTATTATGATTACGGCTCTTAAAGAGCTCTGCATTTAGGCTATAAACTGCTTGCCTTATTTTAACTTTTTCCTTATAATACAATACTATATCTAGCTTATTTATAATGGCTTCAGAGGATGGGTAGCCCTATCTGTATGCTGTTTTATCCAGTTTTATTCTCGCTTGGTCGCCTCAGGAGTGTTGGCTTCGGTGAATCGTATCTTAAAAATAAAGAGTAGTTTCTTGGTTCTGACCGTGGTTGCCGTGGTCTTGGCCGTTCTTGCTACGCTCGCCCCGGTCGATGCTCGTGAGAAGACTGTAAGGGATATGATAATACGTCTGGATAAAGAATACCGGTATCTGGATGAAGAGCTCCAGAAGCTTAGAGAGAATATCTCAGGTTTTCCTGATACTATACTGGATCTTACCGTAATCAAAGAGGCTACGGAGGTAAGGCTTGTCTCTGTAGAGCTTATAGATAATGATAAACTTTTAAAGAGCCATATCTATACCCCGGCGGAAAATGCCGCAATAAGTGCCGGCGGACGCCAATCACTTTATCGTGGTGAGGTGCGTGACGGTATACATAATCTGCGCATAGTCTTTTACTGGAGTCTCGCCGGCTCTGTGCCTGTTAAGGGAGAGGTCTCAACTATTGTTAATGTAGAGGCCGCAAAGCGACATTTCGTGGAATTCAACCTTGTAAGAGGGCGGCGCGGCGTGGAGCTAATATCCAGAAACTTCGGGGTAGGAGGCCGGTAGTAGCTATGCTCCGCAGTGCCTTTAGGCTTACCACTCTTGTACTCTTCTTTACTATCCTTGCCTCTTCAGGCTTCAAGGCCTCTTCAGGCTTCA
>CAZUFI010000197.1:0-3020 GCA_964618745.1 uncultured Thermodesulfobacteriota bacterium
AGCTCGACCCAGACCATATCGTCTTTTACCTTTGTCTTGAAGGTCTTTACGCAGCCGCAGTCGGGCGGCAGTGCCTCGCCGTTTATCAGGTTTATGCGCCAGTTATGTAGCGGGCAGGTTACGGTACTGCCCGTGATGATGCCGTCTGATAGCGGGCCGTCTTTATGTGGGCAGCGGTCCTCCACTGCCATAAACCTGCCATCGTTTAGGTGAAAGATGGCGATTGTAAGCTCTCCGGCGGCTATTTTAAGTGAGGTCTTTATAGTTAGATCTTCCTGATTGCATACCTTGTACCACTTCATCTCTCTGTTACCTCCCCGTCGATTGTAAGGGTCTTAAAGCTCAGGCCGTGCCGTGGTCTCTGGCTCTCGGAGTTAGAGATCAAGTGCTCCCAAGGATCACGCCCAGAGGCCTCGATTGCCTCTTCGAGTCTTTCTATAAGGGCGGCTCTATTCTCCGTGTCCTCAACGACCTTTTCTTTAATATTATTAAGCCCTGTCTTTTCTGTCCACTGCGAGGTGCGCTCGCCGTAGCGGGCATCCTCGCGGTAGAGCTGGACGTAGGCCTTTATAATCTCTGTTGCTTCTTCTGTAGTATCGGTTGTGCATAGGAGTTCGGCTCCTCGCAGACGAACGCCGCCGTTGCCGCCGCAGTATATCTCCCAGCCGCCTTCTACCCCGACTACTCCAATGTCTTTTATCGAGGCCTCTGCGCAGTTGCGCGGACATGCCGAGACAGCTAGTTTAAGCTTTGCCGGAGTCCAGAGGCGTTCCAGTGTTTTTTCCAGCTCAATGCCAAAGCCCATCGAGTCCTGTGTGCCGAAGCGACACCACTGATTGCCAACACAGGTCTTTACCGTACGCAGTGCCTTTGCATACGCATATCCCGAAGGTGTATCAAGGGCCTTCCAGATGCCGGGAAGGTTTTCTTTGGTAACACCGAGGAGGTCTATCCTCTGCCCGCCTGTGAACTTTATCGCAGGCACCTGGTGCTCGCTTGCGACCTTTGCTATACGTGCGAGTTCTTCGGGCGAGGTTAGTCCGCCGTAGATGCGGGGGACGACCGAGAATGTACCGTCTTTTTGTATGTTGGCATGCAGCCGTTCATTTACGTGGCGTGAGCCGGGGTCGTCCTGAGCCTCGTCGGGGAAGGCCATCTGTACGTAGTAGTTAAGTGCCGGGCGGCATACCCTGCAACCCTCGCCTTTCCACTCAAGCGTTGCCATCGCAGCGGCTACGGTCGTAAGTGAGTCTCTGCGTATCATGGACTTTACGTAGTCATGCGCAAGATCTGTACAGCCACAGATCGGTGTCTCGCCCTCTGCCTTTGCAAAGGAGCTACCAAGGACCGAGGCGAGTATCTGGTCAATAAGCGGCTCACAACCTCCGCATGAGCCGCCGGCCTTTGTACAGCTGGTAACCTCCTGGCGCGTGGTAAGTCCTTCCTTGGTAATGGCATCTTCTATTGCCTGCTTGGTTATACCGTTACAGCCGCAGACAATGGTATCGGGCGTCATATTGGCTACGAGATTTATGCCGGAGTGCCCTGCGTCTCCGAGTGACGGATTACCGAATATCAGTGTGGCGCGTTGCGACGAGATATCCGTGCCGGCCTGAATCATCTGAAAAAGACGAACGCCATCTGCGGTATCGCCGTAAAGGACTGCGCCTGCCAGACGGTCGCCGTCTATGACTAATTTTTTGTATACCCCGCCGCCGCGGTCTATAAATTCTATCGTCTCTTTTTCTTCTTCCCCTTCCGCCGGCGCGGCTACTTGAAACTCCCCTGCCGAGAAGACGTCAACGCCCGAGACCTTAAGCTTGGTCGAGACCTCTGAGCCTGTATAGGTTTTAAGGCCCTGCCCTGTTATATGATATGCGAGTATCCGTGCCTGCTCAAAGAGGGGGGCGACCAGACCGTAGGTCTTTCCTCTATGCTCGACGCACTCGCCAACGGCATATATGGAAGGGTCGGTATAGGTCTGCATATAATCGTTTACAATGATGCCGCGTTCGCAGTGAAGATGGGCCTGCTTTGCAAGTGCTGTATTGGCTCTGATACCAACGGCCATAACAACCAGGTCTGTCCGAAGCTCTGTATCATCATTAAAGCTAAGTCCAGTGACACGTCCATTGCCAAGGATCTCCGTTGTCAGGCAGGCTGTTTTAAAGTGCATGCCCTGCGCTTCCAGTTCTTTCTGTAGCATTGAGGCCGCGACCTCGTCCAGTTGCATATTCATCAGCTCCGCCTGATCGTGAATAACGGTAACCTCCATCCCCAGATTCATTAATCCTCTGGCCGCTTCAAGTCCCAGAAGGCCGCCGCCTATGACCGAGGCTTTTTTGTAGATCTTTGAGGCCTCTATCATCTGCTTACAGTCACGCAGGTCTCGGAAGGTCAGGACGCCTTCTTTGTCTGCTCCTGGAATGGGAATGACAAAAGGCGTAGAGCCGGTTGCGATAATCAGGATGTCGTAAGCGGCCTCGGTTCCGTCAGAGGCAATGACCTTACGATAGCCACGCTGTATCTCGGTTACTTCTTTGCCAAGATGCAGGGTGATATTATTCTCTTCATACCATGATTTTTCGTTAAGTGTAATATCCTCTATCGTCTTCTCGCCAGAGAGGATCGATGCCAGTAGTATGCGGTTATAATTAGGGTACGGCTCAGCCCCGAATATAGTAATCTCAAAGAGATCAGGGTTTATAGCCAGAACCTCTTCGATGGCTCGAACCCCTGCCATACCATTACCGATCATTACCAGCCGTCTGAGACGGCCCTCAGAATTTCTTTTATCTACCATAATACTCCCCTATAGTTATTGATGATGAAGATACCTTGTGCAATTAGAAAAAAGCCTTAGCGACGTTGCCAAAGGTGAGTGAAAAAAGGTCGGGCACTGCTGCGTGCGCAAAACAGCCGTTGTTGCGGAAGGACTGTATCTGATGACTATTAATTTCTATTATATACTATAGCAAGTTCCGTGCCAACTCGAATAGTTGTTTTTCTTAGGTATTTCA
>CAZUFI010000198.1:0-2961 GCA_964618745.1 uncultured Thermodesulfobacteriota bacterium
TCCCGACCTACTGATTACGAATCAGTTGCTCTACCGCCTGAGCTACGTCGGCACATAATAGAAATACTACTTGGTAAGGCCATTAGGCACTACCAGTACCTAACTACAGAATCAAAGTATTTTATAGTAAGATAATGCCGGGGTTTTGTCAATGGTGACAAACGATTAAAATTGGGTTGGCAGGCTGTGATGGATGAGATTGCTTCGGTGATAAGGATATTGATCGTAGATGACAACGCGCAGAATGTTGCGTCTATTCGTGACGCCTTTAGCGGTGAAAACTACCATATAGAGAGTATTGATAACGGTGACAAGGCCCCTGCCCTGGTGACGAAGCTAAGGCCAGATCTAATCTTTGTCAATCCGTGGATTAACGGCTTGAGCGGTTCCGGGCTATGTGCGGCACTGAGAGTGCTGGAGCTAGAGCCAAGGCCTGCGATAATACTTATCTCTGATGAAAAAGACGGTAAAGAAGTAAACGAAGAGATCCTTGGCTTCCTCGACGGCGGGGCGGATGATATCATCTGCCTACCTCTGAATAAGACCGATATATACGCGCGGGCACGGGCGCAGCTTAACTTCTGCAAGTGCTTCTACGATATCTCGATAGATAATAAAAACCTTAAGAGTATCCTGGAGGTCACAAATGCTATAGGGGATACCCTTGATACCTCGGAAATACTGGATATTATAGTCCATCATGTGGCTCGTGTGCTTGATGCGTACAGGTGTTCGATAGTAATGGTCGGCGAAGGGGATAAGGGATATGTCCTTGTCTCGAATGATGCCCCTGAGGTCAAGGATCTTCAGATAGATCTTTGCCGGTACCCCGAGATAAGAGAGGTTATAAGGACGCGCGACCCCGTATCGCTGGACGATATAAAGACGCATCCGCTTATGCAGGAGGTCGGTGATCTTATAAAGGATTTGGACTATACCAGTATTATGGTTGTGCCTGTGACCTTTAAAGAGCATACCCTTGGTACTTTGTTTCTGAGAGCCAGGAGAAAGAACAAGGGCTTTACCGCAAAAGAGATTGAATTCTGCCAGATAGTAGCGAATGCCTCCTACCATGCCTTTAAAAATGCAAAGCTCTTTGAGCAGGTTATTGATGAGAAGGAAGATCTTCGTCATCTTGCCATCACCGATCAGCTTACATCACTTTTTAATCACAGCTTTTTTTATATTAGACTGGAAGAAGAGTTTGAAAGGGCCGTGCGTTATGACTCGCCGCTCTCGCTTATTTTGATGGATATCGATGACTTTAAGCGTATTAATGATACTTACGGCCATCGTATCGGCGATATGGTACTTAGAGAGACCTCTGCTGTGATCAAAAGTAGCGTTAGAAAGATAGATGTCGTAGCCCGGTACGGGGGCGAGGAGATCGCCGTGCTTCTGCCTCAGACCTCACTCAGTGGAGCTCTCGGCGAGGCCGAGAGGATAAGGCTTAACATTGAAAATCAGCGGTTTCAAGAAGAGCCAGACGAGGTTATTACCGTAAGCCTCGGGGTCTCGACGTTTTCATTTGATCACACAAAGCGCCCGGAAGATCTTGTAAACTTTGCAGACAAGGCCCTGTACGAGGCAAAGGACGCCGGTAAGAACTGCGTTAAGGTTATAGTCAAGAAAGACCCCGAATAGTTTTTAGTCTCTGGCCTCTAGCCCTTAGCTTTCAGCAGCAACTCCAACCTTACTGCCGACCTTTATAGCGCAAAGACTTCCGCACATCGTACATACATCCGCATCTGACGGGGGGCTTGAGCTTCTAAGGATCTTGGATTTTTCAGGGTCTATCGAGAGGCGAATTTGCTCTTCCCAGTCAAGGGCTTTTCTGGCTCGACTCATCTCTATATCGCGCTCAATAGCACCGGGCACGCGCTTTGCTATATCCCCTGCATGCGCGGCGATTCGCGAGGCCATAACTCCGTCTCTCACGTCTTTTGCATCGGGCAGGCGTAGATGCTCGCTCGGCGTTACGTAGCAGAGAAAGTCCGCTCCGCTAGCGGCTGCTATCGCCCCGCCTATCGCTGATGTTATATGGTCGTATCCCGGGGCTATATCGGTTACGAGCGGGCCAAGTACGTAAAACGGCGCACCGTTACAGAGTTTTTTCTGAAGCAGCATGTTGGCCTGGATCTGATCGATTGGCATGTGGCCGGGGCCCTCTATCATAACCTGCACGCCCTCGGCCTGAGCCAGCCTCGTGAGTTCGCCAAGGGTTACGAGCTCGTCGATCTGGGCGCTATCGGTTGCGTCATTGAGGCAACCCGGGCGAAGCCCGTCGCCAAGACTCAGTACGACATCGTATTTTTTAGCTATCTGTATCAGGCGAGGAAAATCTTCAAAGAGCGGATTTTCTTTTTTGTTAAAGCGCATCCACTCAGCCGTCAGTGCACCGCCTCGGCTGACGATCCCCATGATGCGGCCCTGATCCTTCATCTTTTTCATCGTCTGCTGAGTAACACCGCTGTGGACGGTTATAAAATCAACACCAGCCTCGACGTGTTTTTCAACACCCTCGAAGAAGTCTTCTGAGGTAAGCTCGACAAAGGATTTGTCTTTGTTCTTTGAATCAAGGGCTGCCTGATAGACAGGGACCGTGCCGATTGGTACGGGAGAGGCCATTAGAATCGCCTCTCTTATCGCATCTATATCACCGCCGGTCGAGAGATCCATCACGGCGTGAGCTCCTGCGTCTACGGCTACCTTGAGTTTTTCAAGCTCTTCCGCAGGGCCTGAGGCATCTTCTGATGAGCCGATATTCGCATTTACCTTTGTCGAAAGTCCGCGCCCTACGCCAAGCGGCTTTATATTAGTGCGAAGCGTACTGCGTGTGATAATCACAGTGCCGTCTGCGATACGCTCGCGTATCGTCTCCGCAGTCATTCCCTCGGCTACTGCAACTTCCTTCATCTCTTCTGTTATAATTCCGGCACGGGCTGCCTCTAGTCTTGTCAT
>CAZUFI010000199.1:0-2954 GCA_964618745.1 uncultured Thermodesulfobacteriota bacterium
AGGCTCTCGTATGCCGCAGACCGAGGGGCCGCGCAGACGATTGCAAACCCGGTAGAGGCTACCAAGGCATCCTTGGAGCGTGGTAAGATTAAATACGATACCTACTGCGCGACCTGTCACGGTTCGGGTGGTAAGGGAGACGGCCCGGTTGGCAAAAAGTTTATTCCGCCGACAGATCTTACCGCTGCGTATACGCAGGGCAAGACAGACGGCGATCTTTTTTATACTATCATCAACGGAGGTATGTTCATAATGCCTCCTTACGGCGATTCAATGGAGCAGGTTGACAGTTGGCATATCGTCAACTATATAAAGCACGTATTTGGCGAAGGAACAGCCGCTAAGTAACCGTCTCGGACGGGTTCACAATAAACAGGAAGAGTTTCTATGCGTTACGGAATGTTAATAGGTCTGATTATTTTAGGGGTTATAATCTTTGCTGCGACCGTATTTACCACGGGCGAGCCTCGTGTTCACTGGGCGATGCTATCGGTTAACCTTATCTTCTTCCTTGGCATAACGCAGGGTGGAATAATATTCTCTATTATGTTTCGCGTATCAAAGTCCCGGTGGGGCAGGAACTATATGCGCCTTGGTGAGATTATTACATTATCTTTTATCCCTGTTGCTATTATTCTCTTTCTGGTCGTTGGTATCGGCGGTGTTGACCATCTCTTTTACTGGGCGCAACCGGCGGCAGATGCAGGGCACGGCGGCGGTCACGGCGCAATGAGTCCGTGGCTTAATAAGACTTTTTTCTATTGGAGAATAGTAATTACCAATATTCTTTTCTATGTCGTGGCCTATATTTACTTTAGGCTTGGGCGTAAAGAAGAACGTGCAATGGCGGCTTCTCATGAAAACCTCGGCTCTGATACTCCCGGCGTTACGCGCGGCATGGAGAAGGCAATAAATGTATTGGCGGCACTTACCGGAATAACCTTTGTTCTGACAAATACAAACATTGCCTGGGACTTTGGTATGATGATTTGGTCGCATTGGGAGAGTACTATCTTTCCGCCATTTTACTGGGTCGGCAATGCCTTTGCGGGCGGTGCCTTCCTCTTCTTGATGTCCTTCTTCTTTCTTAAGAGAAAGCCGGGTGTTGATGTAGAGAGTGCTAATAAAGAGGGTATTTCAAAAACCATGATAAGCTTTGCGCTACTCTGGATCTATATGTTCTGGTCGCAATATATCGTTATGTGGTATACGAATGTTCCGCATAGGTCTGAGCCTGTAATTAGGCAGATGAGCGGCGAGTATCTGCCGATCTTTATCTTCATGATGCTTACGTTGTTTGTATTGCCGTTTTTAGCCTTGATCTTCAGGCGTATGATGACCTCGACGAGCGCACTCGGAGTGGTAGCCGCTCTGGTCTGTACAGGGCTCTGGGTTAATCGTTATTTGATGGTTAACTCGGCCTTTGGCGAGACCCCGTTGCTTGGCGGCGGAATAGGGGTTACAACGACCCTTGCTGTGGGTTCTGCGGCGATATTATCTATCGCACTCTTTAGGCGCATCTTCCCCGGTGTTACGTTCAAGACGGTTATGCCGCCTTCTACTGGACATTAGGTGCGGTAGGTTCTTGATCTCGTTTCAGGCAGAGCCGTGGTGCTAAGAGTTTAATATTTTTAAAAATTCAGGTATTGGTTTTTGTGAGGCGGGCCAAAGGCTCGCCTCTTTTATTTAAGAAGAAAAACTACTAAAAAAGCCGTAAAAAGTCCCTTTTTTCGGCCTCTCTCCCTTGACACCGCGCATTACCGTACCTATATTAGCTTTATAGGGGGTTGCGGGCAGTGAATCCTTGGGTAGTGAACCCCTAGAATTTAGTTTTGTTTTTAATTACTTATATATTTTAAAATTACAGATACGTCGTGCATTAAGGCCACGGTCGTACAATAAAGGTGGAGGTACTTGAGAGATGGGTAAGATAATAGGAATTGATCTTGGAACTACGAACTCGGTTGTAGCGGTTATGGAGGGCGGAGAGCCAAAGGTTATAGTAAATGAAGAGGGTAATCGCACCACACCTTCGGTCGTGGCCTTTACAAAGGAAAAGGAAATAATCGCCGGACAGGTCGCAAAGCGTCAGGCCGTTACAAACCCTGAGGATACGATCTTCTCGATAAAGAGGTTCATGGGACGTAAGTTCGATGAGGTAAATGAAGAGATGAAGATGGTTCCTTATCATGTCGAGGCAGATAGCAAGGGCAGGGCCGTAGTAAAGTCCAAGAATATGGGTAAGGATTTTCTACCCCCAGAGGTATCTGCGACGATCCTGCAGAAGCTGAAAAGGGCAGCCGAGTCATACCTTGGCGAGACCGTTACAGAGGCCGTTATTACCGTCCCTGCGTACTTTAATGACGCTCAGCGCCAAGCCACAAAAGATGCCGGCAAGATTGCTGGTTTAGATGTAAAGAGAATTATAAACGAGCCAACGGCATCAAGCCTTGCGTACGGCTTGGATAAGCAGGGCGATGAGATGATCGTTGTCTATGACTTTGGTGGCGGTACATTTGATGTATCGATTCTTGAGGTCGGCGAGGGTGTCTTTGAGGTAAAGGCCACAAACGGCGATACGCATCTTGGCGGAGATAACTTTGACCAGCGTATAATCGAGTGGTTAATAGACGAGTTTAAGAAGGATCAGGGAGTAGATCTCTCTAATGATAATATGGCTCTGCAGAGGCTTAAAGAAGCAGCCGAGAAGGCAAAGATCGAACTCTCTACGACGATGGAGACCGAGATCAACCTGCCATTTATATCAGCAGATTCATCAGGGCCAAAGCACATGGTATTGAGACTGTCACGTGCAAAGCTTGATCAACTAACTCTTGATCTCGTAACACGCAGCCGTAAGCCGTGCGAGCAGGCAATGGCCGACGCGGGCCTTAAGCCTTCTGATATCGATCAGGTCGTTATGGTCGGCGGTATGACGAGAGTCCCTGCTATCC
>CAZUFI010000200.1:0-2944 GCA_964618745.1 uncultured Thermodesulfobacteriota bacterium
ATTTTATACCATTAACTTGGCAAGAATTCCACTAACAGTCCATCAGCGAAATCTCAGTTATAGCCTAAAGGAGCGGTATTCTCTTTTGAGAAATCTATTAAAAAAAAGACAGATGCTGAACTAAATTCAGCATGACAAACTGGTAGTGTCCCACCACCTGCGGTGGCACAAAGTCTACGAGGGCGTTTCGTGCTGTTTGTAGCTATGAATTATATTGCTGCGTTTTGCCGTAATGCTTTTTTGTTTTGGCTTTTTTGTAGGGTGGGCTGTGCCCACCAAAGAGTTTGTCATTGCGAAGAACGTAGTGAAGAAGCAATCTCGTATTATTTATGCTGACCGTTAAAGTCTTGTAGGTCAAGTTGAGGAACAAACCCCAACGTAACTTGTGATATCTATAATTGTTGGGTTTCACTATGTTCTACCCAACCTACAAGGCTACGCATGGCACTTATCTATTTAATGGACTGTGCCCCACCGCAGGTGGCGGGGCACAGTCCATGAGGTAGCTTTGTGTTGTTTGTTGCCCCGAAGGGGCTTTGCTCTCACGCAGTGAGCGCAGGTGGTGGGGTCTCGAAGTGTACCGAGCTGCTTATGAATCTCAGGTGCGCGACACCTTTCTGGGAATCTCCGTGGCCAACGACGAGCCTTGTAGCCTGGTCCAGGGCGCAGGTACAGAGCTCTATCTGGCAGTGGCACTCTCTACAGACGCCTCTTCTGTAGATAAGGATTACCTTATCGGCGCAGTAGTCTTTAACTGCTCCTTGCCTAAGAATAAAAGACGGATGCGGGACGACTTTTTTGCTTTGCCAAGCCTGAGGTAGCTGATAGGTAGTGATTATAGGGATAGATATCTCGCTTGCAAGGGCTTTAAGCTCTGCACCGATCTTACGTAAAGACAGTTCACCGGCGTTTTTATCACCTATAAGCTGCATACAGTCGATAATTATGAGTTTTAGTCCTAGTCTGTCTTTGGTGGTCAGGACTTGTTCTTTGATTGAGGCAAGGGAGTGTCCTGCGCTGTCGTCTATGTAGATGGGTGCGTGGTAAAGATCTTCCAGGCTTGCGTCAAGACCTTCTCTTTCGGCAGAGGTTATAAAGCCGCTATAGATGTTATCAAGCGTTACCTTTGATCTGGCCGAGACTAGGCGTGTAAGTAGCTCTTCTCGGTTTATATCCAGCGAGAAGAAGGCGACTGGCATATCAGAGTTGGCACCGACGTATTCGGCGATATTTAGAGATAAAGAGGTCTTGCCCACTCCGGGTAGACCAGCTATAAGGGTAAGAGAGTCGTTATCGAGCGTGCCAAGCAGGCTGTCCAGATCAGCGAAACCAGTCACTATATGGGTGTTTTCTGTTGTTTTTGGGGTGTTTTTGCCCTTTTTTTGGTTATTTACAGGCCTGTGGCTATTAAAGATACCGATTGGGGTTTTATGGTCTTCATCTGGGTTGCCAAAGAATGTCGAGGGATCTAGATAGGTGCCTGAGTTTGAATATTCCGAGTTGAGGCCGTTGTCTTTTATATGTCCTTTTTTAAGTGGGTTAACAAGAGGCTCGGTAAGAGGTTTGGCAACGGCCACTCCAAAGACTATATCTATAAGTTCTTTTGTAGGATAAAAGGCCATAGTATTTACTCCTTGTTGGTTCTTTCTAGCTTACCATAATATTAAAGAGTTAAGGGTTAGTTGGGATTTTTTGAGATTAACATATCTATTTTATCGCGCTTTTCTGTCTTTTTATAAGGTTTTTTAAATTTTTGTTTTTTCTTTACGTCTTGAATAAAGCTAGTTTAAGGGTTATACTTTTTATAGTAGTAATGGGGTTTTCGGTATATCTTTATTGTCGAGTTTAAGGTGAGGAGTAAGGTTCTGATGTCTTTGAATCTAAAGATGTTTTTGGCAGATAAAAGGTTTTCTTCTACTGTTGGCGATATTGTTGGTTTACATTCAACTCCTCTGGCTATAGTAGATACCAATGGGGTCTGTCTGCTAGGTAAAGACGGCAAGTATCCTTTGCAGTTTCCTATTAAGGTCGGCGGCTCTGTCGTGGCTATGGTAAAGGGCTCGGGAGAGCTTGAGGTGGTGGCGCGTCTTATCTCTCGGATGATGGACTATGAGCTAGAGATGAGCAAGGTTGCTGTACCTGCTAATGTGATATCGGCATCAGAAGATCATATAAGGCTTGGCATCTTAAGTTATATTGCGCAGACCATGAATGAGAAGTTGGATGTTAATGAGATAGCAAGGCTTGCCGTAGCAGATGCCAGTAAGTTCACTGATTCTACGGGTGCCTCTATTACTAGTGCCTCCATAATGCTTTTAGATAAAGACGAAGGCCGCCTTAGTATTCTCTCGGCCTCGGGGCAAGAGTATCATCCGAAGATCACGCTACGCCCGGGTGAGGGAATAGCCGGTTATGTTTTTGAGTCTGGAAAGGCCGAGATAGTAAATGACGTAGTCTCTGATCCTCGCTACGTAGAGGGGGCGAAGTCGGCAAATTCTCTTATGTGCGTTCCGCTTAAGGCAGAGGGTAAGGTACTCGGGGTCTTTAATGTTAGTAATGATTCTGGGGTCTCTTATACAGAGCAGGACCTACAGATATTTTCTATCTTGGTTGTCCACGTAGCCTCTGCCATACAGAACGCCCAGTTTCATGCTGATAAGCTTGGCTCGGTCCTGGCCGAGAGTAATCTGGGTAGATATATATCGCCAAAGATTCTGGAGGCGAGTCTTCTGGGTAAAGACGATATTTCTTTAGAGCCGGTAAAAAAAGATATAGCAATACTCTTTTCCGATATCAGAGGCTTTACCGCGACCTGTGAAAAGCTTCCGCCAGAAGAGGTCGTAGATTACCTGAATGAATATTTTACCTTTATGGTTGATATAGTTTTTGGTTACGGCGGCACTCTAAATAAATTCGTCGGCGATATGATAGTCGCACTCTTTGG
>CAZUFI010000201.1:0-2932 GCA_964618745.1 uncultured Thermodesulfobacteriota bacterium
GCCGGCAGACCCAGTTGTCTGAGCTTCTCGGCCATTGCAGTGAATTCTTTTTTGTCCTCTGCCCGACCTGTCTTGAGTATCTTTAGCGTCGTCCCGGTGGTTCGCTGTATTATCGCGGACTTATCCAGCGAGGTTATCAAAGAAATCTCTTTGATAAGATGCTCGATTATCGAGGGATCTTCTGATAAAGGCCTTATGACTAGGTAAGAGGTAGACATTCTTACCTTATCGGTAGTTTTGGCGTTTTTTTTAAGTTTATGAGGGTAGGGCTTTTAGGCGCATCTGGCGGAAATCTTTAAAATCTCGTAAGTTGCGGTTATGCCTTTGTCATCCGGCCCGGGTGCGAGCCTGGCGTAGGTCTTTGCGACCTCGCGCAGCAGTGAGCCGCCGGAGAGGTCTGCGCTATCTTGCTTTTCAGGGTTGATCGCACCGATATTCTTAAGTGTCCTTAAGAGTTCCCAGAGGTCTTTATAGACTACCTCTTTTATTTCTTTTTCGATTTTTATATCGCCAAACCCAACGGTCACGAGCGTCTCGCCAATATCTTCCGCGCTGAGAAAATCCATAAAGTGTGGTGGGTGCTCCCGCCCCTTCATGCGGTACGCGGCCCTTGTGGCCTTTTTTAGCTCAGCCATCGTCCCCTTGCCAAGTGTCGAAAAGACAAAACTACCGCCCGGACGTATGACTCGTTCGGCCTCTAGCATCGAGGTCGTTATATCGGTGCTCCACTGATAGGTCAGGCTTGAGACGACGGTATCAAAGGAGCAGTCCTTTACTGGTAGCTCTTCGCAGTCGGCGACAAAGGCCATAGCTGGGGCTGCGTCCTTATTGCCTGCTGCAACTTTAAGCATTGCATGCGAAAGGTCACAGGTTATAAGTGTGGCTTCGGGGAATTGTTCTTTTATGGCACTTGCAAGATAACCCGTGCCAGAACCGATATCAAGGGTGTGACCGGGGCTCTTTTTTATTGTTTCGGCAAGCTCTGTCGCAACCTCGTGCTGTAGGCCGCTTGAATTTGCATAGGTCGTTGCTGCCTTTTCAAAGTTCTTCTTTATGGTTTTTTTTCTTTCTTCCGGTCTCATATCTCTTTAAGAAACTCCTCTACTGCCTTGCTGAATCCCTGAGGTTCTGTAATAAAAGGCGCATGCCCGGCCTTTGGAAATCGAATAAGCTTTGCTTTTTTTATATTTTTACTTATATATTCTGCCGCTGCCACAGGGGTTACTGCATCTTGCTCGCCGTGGATCAAGAGCGTCGGTATTCTTATCTTATCAAGTTTTCCTCTTATGTCTATCTCGATTAATGCCTGCAAGGCCGTGGCTATCCCTATAGGGTCAAACTCGGTCGGTCTTTTTTTGTATAGCTTGAGAAAGTTGCGTGCTTCTTTGCCTTCCAGCTCATCTGAGGTAAAGTTTAATCGGTAGAATCTGGCGAGGGTCTCGCTATCGTTCTTCTTAAAGTCCATTAGCATGCGTCTGGTAAGTGCCTTTGATTGTCCGTGTGGAAAGCCGTCTCGCTTTATAAAAGAAGGCGACGCGCCTATAAGGACGATGGCACGCAGACGGCTATCGCCGCTGGCTGCGAGATCTATCAAGGCCTTTGCGCCAAGCGACCAGCCTATGGCTATGACTTTTTCGTCTTCAGGTAGCTGCGCCAGCGTGGCCTTTATGGCATCGGTTGCAGGGGCTAGGTCAGGGGTTGTCCACCTATGGACACTGCCGTGGCTCGGTAGGTTAACTACGATATCGCTATCTTTTAGAAGCCCCTTCCATACGCTTGAATCAGTAGCCCAGCCGTGAATAAAGATTTTTTTAAATGTCTTCTGCACCGGCGGCCTCCCGGATCAATCTCGCTGCTCTGGTAAGCTCGTCCTTTGTGTGCTCTGATGAGACCGTTATCCGAAGCCGTGCCGTTCCCTCGGCGACCGTCGGAGGGCGGATGGCCTGAATAAATATACCGTTATCCAGTAGTTTCTTGGCGGCCTCGGTCGTCCTCCGTGCCGTCCCGATGACAATCGGAATTATCATGGACGCGGTCTTGTGATCATCCGGGTCGTTGTCTATAATATTCAGGGCGCAGCCTCGAAGCGAATCTCGCATATAGGCAGAGTTCTCTCTGAGCCTTTTAATGCGCTCAGGCTCGGCCTTTACTATCTCTAATGCCTTGCTGGAAGCCATACATACGGCAGGCGGCAGGGCCGTAGAGTAGATAAAAGATCGCGCCTTGTTTGTTACGAGCTTTATCGTATCTTTGTCGGCGATGGCAAAGGCCCCGTAAGAGCCAAAGGCCTTACCGAAGGTCCCTATGACGATAGTACCTGCATTAGTAAGGTCTGCTATATTCAGGCCAAGCTCCTCAATGCTGCCACGCCCTTCTGCGCCGAGCGTGCCGATCCCGTGTGCGTCGTCGATTATGAGCCGTGCGTTGTATCTTGCCGATAGTTCGGCGAGCTCTTTGATCGGAGCGAGATCGCCGTCCATGCTAAAGAGGCCGTCGGTTATTATGAGTTTGGTTTTTGCAGTGGAGCTTTTAAGGAGTTCTTCTAGTTTTTCAGTACCAGCGTGAGGGTATCTTATGATCTTGGCTCGGCTTATCAGGCAGCCGTCTAAGATAGATGCGTGGTCTAGTTTATCGGTAAAGATCTCGGTTGTTCTGGTGGCGAGTGCAGGGATGACCCCTGTGTTGGCGTGCCAGCCCGAGTTAAAGAGGAGTGCGGCATCTACTCGCATAAATCTTTTTATGGCATCTTCAAGCTCTGCGTGTGGGGTCATCGTACCGCTTACAAGGCGTGAGGCTCCGGCACCTGTTCCGTACATCTCGGCGGCAATTATAGCGGCCTTCTTCATAGCGGGGTGAGTCGATAGCCCTAGATAATCATTGCTGCACAACAGAAGGGCCTCTTTGCCGTCTACAAGAACGTGCCGGGCATTAT
>CAZUFI010000202.1:0-1718 GCA_964618745.1 uncultured Thermodesulfobacteriota bacterium
ATAAATTTTGTCTTTTGACCGTCTTTCTGGTTGTGTGGTGGAGCGTTATTTTTTGACGGCTTTATTCCCGAAGGTGGTCTTTGCCCCTGAAATATGTTATAAACCCCTTTCTGTTTTAGTGTATTTATAAATTCAAGGAGGGAATTCCCCTGTGTTTAAGCTTTCTTTGTATCTGCATATTATCTCCGCTATGTTCTGGATAGGCGGAATGCTCTTTATAACTCTAGTAATAGCACCTTACCTCAGTACCATTGAAGACCGTAGGCAAAGGAGTGCCATATATCAGGTAGTGGGTAAGAAGTTCAGGTTTTTCGCGTGGATAGCAATAATTATTATGCTAGTGACCGGCCCGATCAACCTGTATTATCTGGGCGTTACGCCCTCGATGCTCTTTGACGGTGATTTTGCCAGCTCTTCTTATGGTCTGTCTATCTGGCTTAAGATCTTTGTTATTATCTTGCTCTTGACCTCAAGTCTGGCCCATGACTTTTGGCTTGGTCCGAAGGCCAGAAACTCGCCGCATTTCTCAAAGATAGCCAAGATAATGGGTCGTTCTAATCTTTTGCTTGCACTTATAATAGCCCTGCTTGCCGTCTTTATTAGGGCCGGTGGAATCTAACTTAATTATATAGTCCTTAGCTGGAGTGGCTGTGCCGCATAAGTTTAGTCCGCATAGTATAGAGAGGCTTCTTCGCTCCGATAGGTTCGGAGATCTGGATGTTTGTGGGTTTTTAAGGGAAATGGGCCTTGATTTATCCATGACTTTTGCCGATATAGGATGTGGGCCTGGTTTCTTCTCCGAGTTTGCGCTGAAGATTGTCGGCTCGGAAGGCTTAGTATATGCCGTTGATATGCAGCAAGAGATGTTGGATTCGCTGCCTGTTAAGATCAAAGCAGAAAATTTAATTCCTGTATTATCGCTGGAGGAGTCCTTGCCAATTGAAGACTCCTGTGTTGATTTTGTTTTTTCTGCCTATGTCTTGCATGAGGTTCTCTCAACCGAGGATTTTCTTGGTGAAATTAAAAGGGTAATGAAGGATGATGCACGGCTCTTGATAATTGATTGGGATAGGCTTCGGGAGGAAGACGGCCCGCCTTACGACGATAGGGTATCAAGGGGGCAGGCTGCCGGGCTTTTAAAGGGGGCAGGTTTTTCCGTTATTAAAGAGGGTGTTTTTAGCAAGACGCACTATCTCTTTTTGGCACAGAAGCGGCTCTGACAGGTTGTTTTACTTTTATCAGTAGGTTTTTTGTGATAAAATTAACAAGCTATTGTTGTCCATTCGGGTAGTTTATTAAAGTAGAGACTAGATTCTTTTCGCTTGTTTTGTACCAGACAGGACGGGTATCGGTTGAAAAAAGGGTTTCTAATGAAGATATTGATGGTTCTGCTAGTGGCGGGGGTTTGTTTTTTTGGCTCAGGGATAGCCAGTGCCTTGAATAGCCCCGGGGTAGACACGCAGGGCTGCAAGGAATGCCATCAGTCCATCTATGACGACTACGGTTCTATGCTTTTCGGGCATAGCGTTGTAGTTGATAATTGTGCTACCTGCCATATTAAGGGGCAGGTCCAGGTTAAGGGTTCGTCCGATAATAGTCTTCTTAGCTCTGATTACAGTAAAGAGGTCTTGATTTATATCAAGAGGTCTCGCGCCAGCTCTGCGACCGGTTCTTCGTACCTTGTAGAGGTAGAGGCCAGCGATAGGTTTGGGAAGGTT
>CAZUFI010000202.1:1818-2875 GCA_964618745.1 uncultured Thermodesulfobacteriota bacterium
CAGGATAACCGGGCGAAGTATCTCCGGGCGAATATTTAAATCCAGACCTCAGCGTTTTGTCGTAAGTGCCGATGGCACTGCCTCTGCACAGGAGGTGGCGCAGGTGGGCGATCTTGTTATCGAGAAGATCAAACCTCTGAGGTCAATAGGTGGTAAGCTCGGTATAGTAGTTACCGTAAACAGGCCTGTGAAGGTTACTCTAAATGCGCTGGAGGATAAAAACCAGGGCTTGACCTCAAAGCTTGAGCGTCATGGCAAGGGCTTTATCTCGCCAAAGGCTACGCGTATTGATGTCTGCGTTGGGTGTCATAACCAGGGCATATCACATCCTGTCGGTATAACGGCCAATACTCATACGACCAAGATACCCGAGGGGCTGCCGACCTTACCGGGCGGCATTATAACCTGTAATACCTGCCATACTCCGCACGGCGGTAATAAGAAGTTTTTGGCACGTATAGATTTTAAAGATACCACTATGTGCGCTCAGTGCCATACAAAAGAACCATTTATCTAAATATTTTTTCGCTGATTTTTTATATAGGTCTGTTGCCTATTCCCCTACATTAGCGAGGATTCCTTTTCTCTTGACTGCTTTGAAATTCCAGCAGAAAAACATTATAGCCAGTATCAGGTATATAATATTCAACACCACAGCCCAGATGAAATGTTCCACCGGGAAGGTCCCGGTGGATATCACGTAGCGCATACCCTCAAAGACGTGTGCGCTTGGTATGAACCAGGTTATGGTCTGAACCAGCGGGGGTAGTATTTCGACAGGATAAAAGACAGCAGAAAACGGCTGAAAGAGAAATGCTATGCCCCAGGCAAGGACCTCGGCCTCTTGGCCGTAGCGCAGAATTATCCCGGTCGTTATTATCCCTATGGCCCAACCCATGACGATCAGGTTCATCGCCAGCGGGACGATATATATCCCTAGCTCAAAGATATTGTAAGAGTAGAGTAGCCATGCAAGCGCTATCATCATCCCGGAAGAGAATACAAGCTTTATGATACTTACGACCAGAAGCGAGCAGATATATTCAAGTACGCTAAG
>CAZUFI010000203.1:0-2864 GCA_964618745.1 uncultured Thermodesulfobacteriota bacterium
ACCATCAAGCCCCTTGCCCTTTTCTTTCCACAGCATCAGGAGCGGGCTGGCGACAAAGATAGATGAATACGTACCTATAAGAACACCCAGACACAAGGTCAGTGCAAAGTCATGAATAACCTCACCACCGATCAGCAGAAGCACAACCAAGACAAGCAGGGTCGTAACCGAGGTCACAACCGTGCGTCGCAATACCTCTACAATACTCCTGTTTATCACTACCTCAAAGCGGTCCTTGCCACCCTTGCGCATATTCTCTCTTATTCTATCAAAGACAACAACGGTGTCATTAAGGGAATAACCTGCAAGCGTTAAAAGTCCTGTAATTATAAGAAGATTGATCTCTTTATCCATCAGATAGAGTATACCAAGAACAGCCAATACGTCATGGAAGGTAGCGACAACAGCGGCTATACCGAAACGCATCTGAAAACGCCACGCCACGTATAAGAATATACCAACAAGGGATATAACAATGGCCCAAAAGGCATCTTTTTGTAGTTTCTTACCAACCGTCGGTCCGACCTCTGTCGTAGAGTCCACCACAAACGGATTTTCAGGCATAGCCTTTTTAAAGACCTCACCGACTGCCAAGCCGGTCCCTGTCACATCCGTGCTTCTCTTCAGGCGCACTATCAACTTATTACCGCCTGTGACCTCCTGAAGATCGGCATCGGCAAAGCCTCCGACCTTGAGCGCGTCTCTCATACTATCCATCTCAAAGGAGTTCTCAAAACGAAGCTGAACCGAGAGACCGCCGGAAAAATCTGTACCAAGATTGGCCCTGCCAAGCGGGATAGAAACGACCGCGACAAAACCAACTATCGCAAAGATCAACGAGATAACAAGCGCATACTTTCGCTTGCCTAATATATCAAAATATTTGCCCTTTATAATATCCATCTCTTCTCCAGAAAACTCCCTATATACTAAGCTTCTTTACACCGAACTTATCATTTTGCAGGTCAAATGCAAACTTGGTACCGACAAGCGAGGTAAAGAGGTTTATAAGTATTCCTATACTGAGTGTAACGGCAAAACCCTTGATCGGCCCACTTCCGAACTGGAAGAGTACAGCAGCGGTTATAAGGGTCGTTACATTTGAGTCAACTATTGTCCACCATGCATGGGCATAGCCGGCATTTACCGCAGAGCGAGGCGTGCGCCCGGCCTTGAGCTCTTCTTTTATTCGCTCAAAGATAAGGACATTCGAGTCCACACCCATACCGATAGTTAGAAGTATTCCGGCTATTCCAGGTAGCGTAAGCGTAGCATTCAGCCAGCTCATGGCCCCCAGAAGCATTACGATATTAAGGGTTATGGCGATATTCGCTATAAGCCCCGAGACCCTGTAGTAAACGAGCATAAAGATAAGTACAAGTCCCGCACCTATGAGGATCGCCTTGATACCGGCCTCAATCGAGTCTTTACCAAGAGTCGGACCGACCGTGACGTTCTGAATAATTTCAACTGGCGCCGGCAACGCACCGGCACGAAGCACGATTGCCAGATCCGTTGCTTCGGTCAAGGTAAAGCCCCCGGATACCTGCGCGCGCCCTCCCGCTATCTTCTCTCGTACGACAGGGGCCGAGTGCAGCTTTCCGTCAAGAATTATAGCGATACGTTTATCTATGTTTTGCCCGGTAATACGCTCAAAGATTCGAGCGCCGGTCGCGTCAAAGGTCAAAGACACATAAGGTTCATTAAACTGGGAATCAAAGGCCACTCTTGCATCCGAGAGCAGATCCCCGGTCAGAAGCACCTCACGCTTTACCAGATACGGGACCTTGTCGATCCTGCCCGACTGCGCGTCTGCCCGGTGCTGATATACAAGCTCTGAGCCAAAGGGAGGGCCGTACTTTACGGCCTCCTCCGGGTCATTATCCTCATCTATCATACGGAACTCAAGAACGGCTGTCTTACCGATAAGGGCAATGGCACGGGCCGGGTCTTTAAGGCCCGGCAACTGAATGACTATCTCACGCTCGCCTTGTTTCTGGATAAGGGGCTCGGTCACGCCAAACTTGTCTATTCTATTTCTTATAGTCTCCAGAGCCTGCGAAGAGGCCCAGTCCTTTATCCGCTCATGCTCGTCCTCGTCAAGGGTAAAGACCAGCTCACTGCCCGAGTCCCGGGGAGATACAAGTGCTGGAATCTCCTCGCCGACTATCTCCTTTACAGCACCAGGCACATCCGCCGACTCATAGGTAATGGCGATTCTGTCCTGGCCACGGGCATTGACGCTTACATAAGCGACACCCTTTTCCTTAAGAATACCTTCCAGCGAATCGGCCATCCTCTGCACATAGGTCTCTACGGCCTTATCCCTATCAACATCAAGGACAAGGTGCATACCACCTTGCAGATCAAGGCCCATGACTATCTTTGGAATGCCGTTGGCCCAAAAGGACGGCAATTTCTTTGATATAGGGGTGGAGGGCAGAAATAAAACCAAAGCCACAAGCGCAAAGACGCCGAGCAGTACGCCCCTCCAAAGAATACTTTTCATCAACTACTCCGATATTCAAAGTAAGCTGGGCCTGAAAAAACCAGACCAAGCCTCAAGTTGTTTATTGTCAGGTAAAACAACGGCAACAGGGCGGAAGATAACTAGCTGCCCCGACCGTCTTTAATTAATTACTTACTTATCGTCGCCGCCGATCTGCTTACCAAGGATCGCAGCCCTGTCTAACTTAATAACTACATTATTGGCTATTTCTACGGTTATAACGTCTTCTTTTACGCTCTGAACTCTACCGTGAATACCGCCTCTTGTGGTAATCCTATCGCCCTGAGCAATAGCGGCTAAAAGCTCCTTATGCTTCTTGGCCGTCTTCTGCTGCGGCCTGATAAGGAGAAAATAA
>CAZUFI010000204.1:0-2837 GCA_964618745.1 uncultured Thermodesulfobacteriota bacterium
CTCTGGCAGGTTTTAAGAGTTTTTTTGTTATCTCTCATTCTTAAAGAGGGCTATGATTTTTGTTTTGCCGATTCAACGATTCACCTCTTAAAAAGACGTTGGGTTTCGCAACGGGGCTTTGCCCCTGCGCTCTACCCAACCTACAAAGACTGATCCCCTTTAACCTCCCCCTTTCGTAAAGGGGGACTGAGAGGGATTTATAAAGGCGAGAGTACTTGGTTTTGCGCAGCGCAGGTGCTAGCCACACAGGCAAAATTATTAACAAAGATTAAAATACAACCAATATGTCATGCTGAATTTATTTCAGCATCTGTATTTATCCTTTTGTATTGTAACTAAAATAAGTACAAGACAGACCCTGAAACAAGTTCAGGGTGACAAGTTTGCTGGATATTACCACGACGAAGCCGCTTTGCCCCATCGCAGGTGGGTACTGCGCTCTACCCAACAAGCTAAGAATTTACAAATAACTCAACGCACCACTTACGACTTTTTAATATATTTAGAGTTTTATCTCGGCCTGTTCAGGATTCTTCGGTGGCTTCATAATATACTTTGCTTTTATTCGCCTGCTAAACTCCCTGTCCTTCATCAACCCGTCATAACTAAATACCTTCTGCGCGGGTATTGCGATATTGCTTACCTCGACCTTATAATAATAAGGACCGAGCTTTCGCCCTATCACCTCGCCATCAAAGAGATGTACCCCTAGGAAATACCTCTTTTCATGCGCCATATAGATGTAGAAGTTAGGCTTATTTACCGCCACTAATTGTGGATCAAATGGGAGTGCTATCTTCCTGCCCAGCCCCTTCTCCAGAATCTTCTTAAAGCTCTCCATATCGGTCTTTTTGTGTTCAAAGGACGGCCCACCCTGCACATATTTCTGCTGCTGGCTGCTGGCTATAAAGACGTAGTTCTGTATAACCGAATTATCTACTAACGGATATTCTCCTGTCTTATCTCGGTACTCCTCGATAATACCGCCGAGATACTTTAGATGCTTAAGCCTGACTATATCGGCGTCGTGCTGAAAATCAGTACTTGTACCTATCTTATTAAAATCATCGACGGCCTTCTGTATACGCGGATCTTCCGGCATATTCTTGGTCATAGCCACTATCTCTTTAAAGGTCTTACCGTCGATCTTTTCCTTTAAGATACGCATCCCCTCGGCCCGCGCCTCATCGGCTGAGACAGCCTTACCTATATCAATACTGCTGGTTATCAGCATAAAGGCCTTCATCAGCCTCGCGCCGTCTTCTTTACTTATCGATACACTCATCCTCTGAAGGCTTCGCTCCAGAGCCTGCGGCGAGCTGGCATCAACTACAAGGGCCTTTGCCGAGGCGACCGAGACGGTCAAGGCCAAAAAAACCATTATAAAAATAATCTTCTTTAGCATCTTTCTTGCGCTCCTTCTTAAGGTCTCTATCTATTAACCGAGATCGTTATATTTACGTACCCTGAAGCCTACTCCTATATCCTCTTCGGCGATCCTGCGGCAGGCCTCAATATCCAGACCCGGTACGGCAACGACCGAGGCAACTACCTTTGGTATAAATTTTTTGGCCTCTTTAAGAAAAAACAAAACCGCCGGGAAGGCCTTATCACCGTAAGGGGTCTGCGTAAGTTTTTCATAGGTCTTGGGATCGGCCGCATTCATACTGACCGACAAACAATCGACAAAGGTAAGTTGGCGCAAGACATTACCACCGTGCACGAGATTTGCCAACCCGTCGGTATCTATCCTTATCATACAACCCATCTTTTTAAGCCGCAGTCCGACCTCTTTTACTATATCCAGGCGCAAGAGCGATTCTCCGTAACCGCAGAAGACTATCTCGTCATACCTGCGCTCAGGCTCCGGGCCGATAGCCGCCATGACCTCCGAGACAGTTGGTTCATGCTTGAGCTTAAGGTCATGCCCTTTGACCATATAATCGTTGAACTTCGTACAAAAAGTACAATGATTCGTACACCTGTTTGTAATATTCAAATACAAAGAATCTCTGATCGGATAAGCAATCGTACGGCTTATCTCCTCCGCGCTCGCGTCTCCATTCAGGCGAAATAACATCTCTGTATTAAGGGTCGTAATGCGTGCGATATCGTTTATTGAGAGCCCTTTTATCTCGGCGATTTTACGCGCCGTATCAACGACATGCATTGGCTCGCAACGCTTACCCCTATTGGGGACAGGCGCAAGATACGGGCAATCCGTCTCGACCATCATCATCTCGACCGGGACGGCCTTTATAATGGCACGCAGCTCCTCTGCCTTCGGAAAAGTTATGACGCCGGTAAAAGACAGATAGAAACCCATCTCCAGGGCCTCTCGCGCCAGCAACTCTGTCCCTGAAAAACAATGGATCACGCCACCGCTGCCCTCTGCCGCACCCTCGCCCTTTAGTATTTCCAAGGTCTCCTGCTCGGCCTCTCTGGTATGGACGACCAGCGGCAGCTCAAGCTCGCGCGCCAGAGCGATCTGGCGGATAAAGACCTCGCGCTGAACCTTACGAGGCGAGTTATCATAATGATAGTCAAGGCCTGCCTCACCGATTGCAACAAGCTTACCCTGCTCGCCAAGCCCCTTTAAAAGATTATAAGGCCCTTCGCCCTTTACCTGCTTGGCCTCGTGCGGATGTATACCAGCGACGAGCCTTATAAACGGATCTTCAGCGATCTCAACGACCTTATCAAGGCCGTCTTTTTTATTCCAGCAGCCAACGGTCACGATGGCCTTAAGGCCTGCTTCCTTGGCCCTTGCTATAACCTCATCCCTATCGTCGTCAAAACGTTTATCGTCAAGATGGGCGTGGGCATCTATAAACTCT
>CAZUFI010000205.1:0-2829 GCA_964618745.1 uncultured Thermodesulfobacteriota bacterium
TTTTTTCTTTAAGAAGGCAGGCCTTTGAAACCCTCTTAAAAAGCTACACTTAAAGAAGCGGAGCTATAACCAGCGAGACTATCGCTATTAGTTTTATTAGAATATTCATAGCAGGGCCGGAGGTATCTTTAAACGGATCGCCGACGGTATCGCCGACGACCGAGGCCTTGTGGGTATCACTACCCTTACCGCCGTAAGCACCCTTTTCTATATATTTCTTTGCATTATCCCAGGCACCACCGGCATTTGACATAAAGAGTGCCAGCAGCACCCCTACGACCATCACACCACCAAGCATTCCGCCAAGGGCCTCCGGGCCGAGCAGAAAGCCCGTTAAAACAGGCACCAGTATTGCGATCAGCCCCGGAGCTATCATTTCACGCAGCGCGGCGTCTGTACTTATATTAATGCACCTCTGGATATCAGGCTTTACACCTGGGCGGCCTTCCAGCAGCCCTGGAATATTACGAAACTGACCGCGTATTTCCTCTACCATCTTTACAGCAGCACGCCCCACACTCGTCATCGTAAGGGCCGCTATAAGAAACGGCAGGGCCGCGCCCAGAAAAAGCCCTATAACAACCAGCGGCTCTGTAATATCTATTATAAAGGACTCGCCACGAACCTTGCTAATCGCCAGCGTATATGCCGAAAAAAGAGCCAAAGCAGTAAGTGCCGCCGAGCCTATCGCAAAACCCTTACCAATAGCAGCCGTTGTATTCCCTATCTCATCAAGACCATCGGTAACACGCCTTACCTCCTCGCCAAGCCCGCTCATCTCGCTAATGCCACCTGCGTTATCGGCTATAGGACCATAGGCATCGACGCTCATAACCATACCTGTCGTCGCCAGCATCCCCACGGCAGCGATCCCTATCCCGTAGATACCGCCGTGATAATGCGCGATAAAGATTGCAATCGTAATCGCAATCACCGGTAAGACAACACTCTCAAAACCCGTGGCAAGGCCGGTTATAAGGTTCGTCCCAGCCCCAGTACGGCTGGAGCTTGCGATACGCTGAACAGGTGTACTCCCGGTATAGTACTCGGCTGTAAGCCCTATCGCAACGCCAGCCAGACAACCCGTCAGGACTGCGTAATAAAGGCTAAGAGATACGCCAGCAAGCCCGATCATAAACCACGCGCCGATGAGAAATAAAATAGCCGAGCTCAAGGTCGCCAGTCGCAAGGCCATGGCAGGGCGCAAAACATCCATAAAACGCATACCGCCAATACCAATGACAGAGGCCAGAAGCCCGACGACCGCCAGCATGATCGGCAGAGATATCAATGAGCTGGCAGTCCCTAAGCTCTCTACCCTGGAGCCGGCCAGTGCCGTAGCTCCGATTGCGATAGTAGCAATAATCGAGCCGACATAGGACTCGAATAAATCCGCGCCAAGCCCTGCGACGTCCCCGACATTATCCCCTACATTATCGGCGATAACACCCGGATTACGCGGATCGTCCTCGGGGATACCGGCCTCAATCTTCCCTGCCAGATCCGCTCCGACATCAGCGGACTTTGTAAAAATCCCTCCGCCAAGCCTGGCAAAGAGCGCGGTAGTCGAAGCTCCCATTGCAAAACCGTTTATTATATAGGCCGACTCAGGAGTACCGTAATAAATAAAAAAGACCCCTAACCCTAACAGGCCGAGAGCCGCTACAGAGAGCCCCATAACAGAGCCGCCCATAAAGGCAATAAAGAGGGCCTTTCTCGGGCTCGGAGCTGAACTTCGAGCCGCCTCGGCGGTACGAAGATTAGCGCGCGTCGCGGCCTTCATACCAAAAAAGACCGCCAGCATCGCCAGCACAGAGCCAGCAAAATAGGCAAGCCCAGATTCAAAGCCTATAAAATAAGCAATAACAATCGCAATAACAACAATTACACAGACAAGTATAGAGTACTGACGTTTAAGGTAGATCATAGCCCCGTCGTGAATCATCGAGGCTACCTCGACCATCTTTTCATTACCGACAGGGCGGCTCTTTATATAGAGATATATAAGAAAGGTCAATACAAGGACGCCTAACGCCACAAAGGGCGATGCTGCTACTATCCCTTCCATAAATGCCCCCTACTCAAAAACAATATCCACCTCTTGCAACACCACGGCGCAAGAAGCAACTCTATATCATAGTTTGTCAGGATCTACAGGCTTCTCTTCTACAGGCCTCCTGTTGTACTCATTCATCGCCTCTTTAAAACCTCTCCTCACTGCCATCTCTATCGCATCGGCCCCGCGCTGAATCTCGTGGCCTATAACCTCTAACTCAGAGTCCGCAAAAGGACTTAATACATAATCAACCAGCACGCCCTGCCCCCTACCGCCAACCCCCATGCGCAACCGCTTAAACTCGGCACCGCCAAGCTCTGCCATTATCGACTCAATACCGTTATGACCGCCACTGCCACCGCCTTGCCTTAACTGTACTCTACCGGGAGCCAGATCTACATCGTCATAGACGACAAAAAGAGAATCCATCTGAAGATTATTGCTGGCAAGGACCTCCTTGACTGCCTCGCCGCTCAGGTTCATAAAAGTAAGGGGCTTAACCAACAAGACCTCATCTTGCCCCATACGCATACGTCCCCAAAGATAACTCCCGGCGTTCTTATCGACCTTTACCCCGCGCAGATCCGCGAGCTTATCAATGGTCATAAAACCGATATTATGCCGGGTATATAGATATGACGGCCCGGGATTGCCAAGCCCAACTACAACGTACATTTAAAACCACACAAGGAAATCACCCGATAATTTAGATTAAGCAGCAACTACTAACCAGTATAGACCTGTTATATATCTACTGACAAGAATAAAAAAAG
>CAZUFI010000206.1:0-2819 GCA_964618745.1 uncultured Thermodesulfobacteriota bacterium
CTGAGCGCCGCCCTGAAGATGCATCCTACGATAAAACAGCGTAGGAAGAATCTCGAAGCCATGGGGTATGCCCTTGAGCAGGAGAGGCGATCCGTAATCCCCGATATGACGTTGATTGGGTACTTCGACAGGGAGCTGGATAAGGAGAGCTACGGTATGGGGCTTTCTATTCCTTTGCCTCTCTGGTACAGGCAAAAAGGTGAGATCACGACGGCACGCGGAGAGCTGAGAAGGGCAGAGGCCGAGCTCTCAGGGACGACTATCGAGGTCTCCCGGGCTATCGTTGATGCCCACAGCAACCTGGAGATAGCGCTTGAAGAGACCCGCGTCTTTGAAGAGGGTCTTTTGGAGCAGGCTCAGGAGGCCCTTGAGATCTCCGAGTTCAGCTATAGGGAAGGGAAATCAGGGCTTCTGGATTACCTCGATGCACAGCGTATCTACAGGGAGATTCAACTTGACTATAATACGGCAAGGTTTGAACTCTCTTTATCGGTAGCGGATATCGAAAGGTTGATCGGCGGAATTTAGATGAAGAAGACGGTCTTATATATAAAAGAGATGGACTGCGCCGATGAGGCAAGGCTTATAAGGGCCGTATTCAGCGGCTTTAAAGGTCTGGAGACCTATGAGATCAACCTTATCTCGCGTAGTCTTGCAATTACCTATGATCCTGAGATTCTTTCCATTTCGGATATTATAAAGGTAATAGCAAAGACCGGGATGAAGGCCTCTCTTAATAAAGTAGACGATAGCGTACAGGTACGCACCTGGTGGAGAGAGCCGAGGGTACTGACCCTTTCCGTCTGCGGTCTGCTTATACTCAGTAGCCTTGTCCTTGAACATATCATTGGTATCTCGCACGGTAAGGCCACCTTTATCTACGCCATCGCCGTCCTTGTCGGCGGGTACTTCCCGGCGAAGATGGGGATCTTGGCGCTTAAGACCATGACGCCCAATATCAGAACCCTTATGGTGGTAGGTGCCACAGGCGCTATAGCCCTGGGCCTCTGGGAAGAGGCTGCATTATTGGTCCTTATCTACTCCCTCGGAGATGTCCTTGAGGCCTACGCGGCCGACAGGGTGCGGGGGGCTGTAAAGGCACTGATGGGGCTTGCCGCAAAGGAGGCGTTGATAAAGAGAGACGGCAGTGAAGTGACCCTCTTGCTTGAGGAGGTAAAGGTTGGAGATATTGTAATTATAAGGCCGGGTGAGAGGTTGCCGCTGGACGGAGAGGTTGTCTTTGGTGCTTCTTTCGTGGATCAGGCACCGATAACAGGGGAGTCCATCCCCGTATCCAAAGAGGTCGGTGACGAGGTGCTTGCAGGAAGCATAAATCAGCGCGGCTCTATGGAGGTCAGGGTAACAAAGCCTTTTCACGATACAACGCTTGGAAGGATCATCCACTACGTGGAGGAGACCGAGGGTAGGAAGTCCAGCTATCAGAGGTTTGGAGATACCTTTGGAAAATATTATACACCTATAATGTTTTTTCTTGCTCTGGCGGTAATGATTGTTCCTTCTTTATTTTTAGGTAATTGGTCGGAGTGGTTCTACCGTGGCCTTGTTGTCCTTGTGGTCTCTTGCTCCTGCGGCATAGCCCTTTCGATACCCGTTGCGGTAGTGGCTGCCATCTCCAATGCCTCAAGGCACGGGGTGCTTGTAAAGGGCGGTGCTCATATAGAGGCCGCAGCCGGGATAAAGGCCGTGGCCTTTGACAAGACGGGTTCTCTTACACTCGGGAAACCTGTTGTGACGGATATAATCCCTTTTAACGGAACTACGGAGGACGAGGTCTTAAGCGTAGCGGCCTCCATAGAAAGTCGCTCCGAGCATATACTGGCTAATGCTGTCTTAAAGAAAGCGAAGAAGAACGGTATTGTCCTGCGTAAAGTCAGTGAGTTCGAGGCAGTTCCGGGGCTTGGCGCCAGAGCGGTGATCGGCGCGAGCCTTTACAGCATTGGGAACAAAGAACTCTGCGGCGCGGATAGTCTTTCCTTAAGCGAGAAGCGCAGGATAGAGGGGTTGGAAGATGAAGGGAAGACCCTTATCCTGTTGTCTGTGGCCGATAGGCTCATGGGAGTTATCGCCGCAAGGGATGAGGTACGTCCCGAGGCGGTAGAAACGCTAGCAAGCCTTAAGAGTCTTGGCGTGACCGGCCTTATTATGCTTACAGGTGATAACGAGCGGGTTGCAAAGATAATATCGGAGCAGGTCGGTACAGATGAGTACATGGCAGGGCTTTTACCCGAGGACAAGGCGCAGGCGATAGAGGGGATCAAGAGCAGGTACGGACAGGTTGCTATGGTCGGCGACGGCGTAAACGATGCGCCCGCGATGGTATCTTCTGATCTTGGAATCGCCATGGGTGCTGCCGGAACCGACGTAGCCATAGAGACCGGGGATATAGTGCTTATGTCGGATGATCTCTTGAAGATACCTTATGCTATAGGGCTTAGCAGGAGGACGGTCAGGGTGATGAAAGAGAACCTTGTTATATCCTTGACCATAATAGCTTTTTTAGTGCCTCTTGCGCTTATGGGCTGGATAGGGCTTGTCCCCGGTCTGTTGATAAACGAGGTCGGAGGGCTTTTAGTCATTATAAACGCCCTGCGCTTACTTAAATAGAATTAAAGATAAAAAGATAAAAGGATGCCGTCTGAGACGGAAGGAGATTTAAATATGAAAAGCAGAAAAACAACTAAGGTCGTCATAGGTTTTATAGTCTTTATACTGGCTATGACGGTTATGTGGCGTATAGGTCTTGTAGAGTCCACCGCAATTGCTCAGGATAAACACGCAGAGGCCAAACACGGCGGGCA
>CAZUFI010000207.1:0-2800 GCA_964618745.1 uncultured Thermodesulfobacteriota bacterium
ATAGGGGTGATCCTCGGGTCATTCTTGATCTTAAAGACAGGGCCGCTCATCTCATTTTCTTTTATAAGTTCTTTCTTTAATTCATCGGCATTTACAAGCATCGTCCTGAACTTCCAGCTTGTAAAGGGCTTTTTATTAAAGCCCATAACCTTCCAATGATAAAAGATAGGACCAGGAGAGTTTATCTTTATAGCAATAGATATAGCTAATAAAATCGGCAGTAAAAGCAGTAGCATAATAGCAGAACAGGTTATATCCATAATACGCTTAAAGAATATCTGCCATTCTTTTTCATGATGACCGTAAAGATTAATAGCAATCATATCGCCAAGTCTATCAAGGGCGACATTTATATCAAGCCTGTTTAAGAGATCAGGCACTATCCTTGTCTTAACGCCTTCCTCTTCACAGACCTCCAGAATTTTCTCTATATTAACGTCTTTCTCAGGTATGACAATAACCTCATCAACATGGTTTTTGTGCAGAAAATCACCTAAACCATCAACACAACCAAGTATGGCTAAATTCTTAACGGTAGATGCCGTTGATTCGTCATCACATAAAACACCTATTGCCTTTAGACCATACTCGGGATGAACCCTTAATGTATGCAAAAAACGAGCTACCCCATCACCGTCGCCAACTACAACGGCACTCTGAAGACCAACTCCCTTCATACGTTCTCTGCTCATAAGGGAATACATAATAGTTTTTTGAAAGATTAAGATAGAAAAGTTAACCAATAAAAAAAGTAGCATAAAGGTTCTTGGCAAAAATGCTACATCCAGCTGCAAAAAGAAAATACCTGCAAAAAGTATCAACGAACCAAGGACAACGACCTTTACAACTATCTGTAGCTCCTTCCAGAGAGAGACAAACATGGGCTTTTTGTAAGCACCAAATATAGTCAGAAGCCATATTGAACCGGCAAGGACAATTATCAAGACATAGACATAATCGTGCAGCTCTGTAACATTACCAAACTGATAAAAACGCAGAAGCAGACCACGCAGTACAAAAGAAGCGTAGAAAGACAATATTATAGTTATGATATCAAGAAATATCGCCAACGGGCGCAGTGAAAAATGCCTTGCCTTCATCAGGCCACTCCTACAGAACAGATATGAACTTTAAATAAGATTACTATGCTCATTTATTAATATATCTGAGATACTTATAGATGCCTTGCCATTACCATACGGGTTATGAACCTTGGCCATATCGTTATAAGCCGAGGTGTTATTTAATAACCGGGAGACCTCTTTAACTATCCTCTCGCGTCCTGCCCCTACCAGTATGGCAGAGCCTGCCTCAATACCCTCGGGTCTTTCCGTAACCTCACGCATTACAAGAACAGGCTTACCAAGGCTCGGAGCTTCTTCCTGAATACCACCAGAATCAGTTAGTATCAGATGCGCCTTACCGAGCAAACATACAAACGGCTCATACTCAAGCGGCTCGATAAGATAAATATTCTTCAGGTCTTCAGCCCCGAGTATCTCATCAACCGGCCTTCTGACATTCGGGTTCAGGTGCACCGGGTATATAAAATCACAGTCAGGGAAGCTCTCTGCAAGCTCTCTTATAGCAGCACATATTTCTTTAAAACCCTCCCCGAAGTTCTCTCGCCTATGCCCGGTTATAAGAATGATCCTTCTCTTCTCATCGATAAAATCAAAGAGGCCTTTGAAACGCTCTGGAGGGGCAGTGCGCACCCTCCGCGAGACCTCAAGCAGTGCATCGACCACGGTATTGCCTGTAACATATATATCTTTCTCTGCGATATTTTCAGCTATCAGATTACCTTTTGACCACTCGGTAGGGACAAAATGATAATCGGCCATAGTACTTACTATACGCCTATTGATCTCTTCAGGGAAAGGTGCTGCCTTATCGCCGGTGCGAAGCCCGGCCTCGACATGACCAACCGGGATCTTCAGATAAAAGGCCGCCAGAGCCGTTGCCATTGCCGTTGTTGTATCACCTTGCACCAGTACGATATCAGGGGCAACCTCGATAATAACATCCTTAACCTTAAGTAATACGGCTGAGGTCACGTCAAAAAGATCTTGATCCTTCTGCATAATATCAAGATCATAGTCAGGGATAATATCAAATACATTAAGGATCTGATCCAGCATTTCCCTGTGCTGCGCCGTGACACAGACCTTGCACTCTATATCCGTGCGCCGCATAAACTCCAGAACCAACGGAGCCATCTTGATGGCCTCCGGCCTTGTGCCAAAGACTATTAGGGCCTTTAACAACTCGCTTTATCCTTACCAGCCGCAGCAGTCGGCTTTGCGTCCCTCACAGCCGAGGTCATCCCCGGGCCAAATGACGCAGCAGCATCTACCAGCTCCCAGTTATCTTTAAACCACTTTATGGCCTCAGCCAACCCTTCTTTAAACTCGGTCTGCGGATCATAGCCAATAAGCTCACTTGCCCTATCAACCGATGCCCTCAGCCTGCTCTTTGTATCCCACTTTCTCTTACTGACAAAGTTAATGCCTGCCTCATTACCGACAATATCATTTATCATATTTGCTAGATCGACTATCTGCGTCTCTTTACCGGATGCCAGATTAAACTCCTGCCCTATAGCCGAGTCGTAATGGCCGGCCCTCAGGAGTCCGTCTACCAGATCGCCGACAAATGTAAAGTCGCGCGTCTCTTCTCCCGTACCTGTAATAGGCAGGGCAACTCCCTTCATAGCCCAGTAGATAAAGTTCGGGATGACGTTACGGTACTGCCCCGGAACCTCGCCCGGGCCGTAAGAGTTAAAGAACCTTGCCTTTAC
>CAZUFI010000208.1:0-2784 GCA_964618745.1 uncultured Thermodesulfobacteriota bacterium
TGACCGAGTTCGGTCTTGTTAGCGAGGACTGGGGCGGAGATACTATCTTTGTCGAGGTATCCGCTAAAAAAGAGCAGAATATAACCGGCTTGCTTGAGATGATCCTGCTTCAGGCCGAGATCCTTGAGCTTAAGGCCAATGTAGGTATACCCGCAAGTGGTATTGTCGTCGAGTCAAGGCTTGATAAGGGCAAGGGGCCTGTTGCTACCGTGCTTATCCAGAACGGTACTCTTAAGGTCGGCGATACATGTGTCGCAGGCGAGTACTTTGGTAAGATAAGGGCGATGATAAGCGACTGGGGGCATCGGGTTAAAGAGGCTGGGCCTTCTATGCCTGTTAAGATCCTCGGGCTCTCAGGCGTGCCGACAGCCGGGGATACCTTCAGCGCGGTTAAAGACGAAGCAACGGCCAGACAGATAACCAATATGCGCCAGAGAAAGGCACGCGAGTTGGAGCAGGCATCCAGCTCGAAGATAAGCCTTGCGGATCTCTACGAGCAGATTACAGCCGGTGAGGTAAAGGAGTTTAATGTCGTACTAAAGGCCGATGTTCAGGGCTCGATGGAGGCTGTACGCGATGCGCTTATGAAGCTTTCTACGGAAAAGGTCGGGCTTAAGATTATCCATAACGCAGTCGGAGGTATTAACGAGGGTGATGTTATGCTCGCCTCGGCCTCTAATGCTATTATTATCGGCTTTAACGTAAGGCCAGATGTCAATGCAACTCAGGTATGTGAGCGTGAGAGCGTTGATCTGAGGCTATATAATATTATCTATAACCTTACCGACGATATCCATAATGCTATGGAAGGCCTGCTTGAGCCGATCATCCGTGAGGAGACTATAGGAACCGTAGAGGTTCGAGAGGTCTTTAAGGTAACCAAGGTCGGTACTATCGCAGGTTCTTATGTTACCGATGGTAAGGTCTCAAGGAATGCAAAGGTAAGGCTCGTAAGAGATAGCGTTGTTATCTATGAGGGCTCTATCTCATCGCTTAAGAGATTTAAGGAAGATACCAAGGAAGTCGCCTCGGGTTACGAGTGCGGTATTGGTATTGAGGGTTATAACGATATTAAGGTCGGCGATGTTATCGAGGCCTATATTATAAAGGAAGAGGCCGCCAAGCTCTAGTGTTGATCTTGGTTGGCTGCGCAATGGTTATTCGGGGGATAGGGGCAGCAGTTGCATAAATATAAACGTTCGGATAGGGTGGGTGATCTTGTAGCTCAGGAGGTCGCCTCCATGTTGCTGCAAGGTGAGATCAAAGATCCCAAGATAGGTTTTGTTACCATTACCCGGGTAAAATTAAGCCCTGATATGAAGCACGCAAGGATTTATTTCAGCGTGATGGGTGATGAAAAGACAATCAGGCAGACCGGGCATGCACTTAACAGAGCTCGTGGCTATATCAGGCGCACTCTCGCAAAGAAGGTACAGCTTAAATATATTCCTGAGATATCTTTTGAGACCGATGATTCGCTTGAGTACTCGATGCGCATTGAAGAGTTACTCAATGATATAGACAGTAATGATATAGATAATGGCGACATAGACAATAATGGTATGGACGGCAGTGCTCAGGGTAGCGATGCTGGCAGTGTTGTAGAGGAGCAGGAAGAGGGATAGCCCTTGCCTGTCTGGATATGGAAGACAACAGATTTGTAGAAATAATAGAAGAGATAGAGAAAGGCCAGAGGTTTATGGTCGTCTCTCACGTAAGCCCTGAGGCAGATGCCGTGGGCTCAAACCTAGGGCTTGCCCTTGCTCTGCGAGAGATGGGTAAGGACGTGGTGGCGTATCTGGAAGATCCTATCCCTGATCTATGTTCTTTTTTGCCGGGCAGTGATACGGTCATGCATACGCTCGATGGGGAAGCCCCGTTTGATGTGACCTTTGCCGTTGACTGTGGTCAGATCGAGCGGTTAGGCGATAATTTTATGGCCTTTGCCGGTAAGGGCAAACTTATAAATCTTGATCACCATGCGACCAATGATAACTTTGGGGCTTTAAATGTAGTCGAGCCTACGGCCAGTGCCGCTGGCGAGGTCGTCTATGACCTGCTTAGGGCCGCTGATGCCGTTATAACCGAGGATGTTGCGATCAATCTTTATACCGCGATCCATACCGATACAGGATCTTTTCGTTATAGTTCGGCTACGCCCGGGGCCTTTCGTAAGGCCGGAGAGCTGGTAGGTTACGGCGCGAAGCCCTGGGAGGTCTCGATGAATGTATACGAGAACTACCCGGCCAAGCGTTTTAAGGCACTCGCCCTTGTACTTCTTACCCTTGATATATCGGGCGACGGCCATATCGCAAGCCTGCAAGTGACGCTTGATCTGCTAAGTAAGGTAGATGGTAACAGGGAACTGGTAGATGGTTTTGTAAATTACGCTCGGGCCATAAAGGATGTTGAGGTCGGCGTGCTCTTTAGAGAGGTCGGCGACGGTACATATAAGATCAGCATGAGGTCCAAGGGTAGGGTCGATGTCTCAAGCGTAGCGCTATCTTTTGGCGGCGGCGGTCATAAAAACGCTGCGGGCTGTGCCGTAAAAGGCGATTATAATGATGTAAGTTCCAGAGTCTTAGGTGAGCTTAGAAAGGTTGTTGATAAGGCTCTGGCCTAGAAGAATTGCAGAGGATTCAGGAGTCTTGTTGTTATGATTGAAGGTGTACTTGTAGTTGACAAACCCGGCGGGATGACCTCGCATGACGTAGTCGCAACGGTCAAGCGCAGGCTTGGCGCAAAGAAGGTCGGCCATCTCGGCACGTTAGACCCTCTGGCAAC
>CAZUFI010000209.1:0-2781 GCA_964618745.1 uncultured Thermodesulfobacteriota bacterium
TTCTATCAGCACTTGGCGTTCGGGGTAATCGGTGAGAATCTTTGCCACCTCATCCAGCAGCTTTGTCGAGGTAAGCATAATTGTGCTCTTGCCGGGATAAAAAGTCACCTGATCTCTAAGACTTATCGTCATATCGTGCTTATTGACATCTACAAATAGATTCTCGCCAAGGTTGAATCAAATGTGGCGTACTGTTATAGCTCGTCTATTTCATTGAAAACATTAACAAAAAGGCAGGTCCTTAGGCAAGGCAGGCAACGGCATCTATCTCGACCGCAACGCCCTTTGGAAGTGAGCTGACCTCAACGGTCGCTCTGGCCGGATAAGGCTCGGTAAAAAACTCACCGTAGACCTCATTTACAGCGGCAAAATCAGAAAGATCAGTCAAATATACCGTGGTCTTGACAATATCCCGCATAGAGGCGCCACCGGCCTCTACAACAGCTTTGAGATTAAGAAGAACTCGTCGTGCCTGATCAGCACCAGGGCCTGCAACAAGCTCCCCGGTCTCAGGATTTATAGGGATCTGCCCCGATACAAACAGAAAACCCCCAGCAGTAACTGCCTGCGAATAAGGGCCTATCGCCCCGGGTGCGTTACTTGTCTTTACCTCTTTTACCGCCATTAACAGACCTCCTATTTTACAAGTGATATCCGCTTACCAGCACCTAATGCGCTGTACCCTCTGACTCTTTCGACACGGATTACCTTCTTTACCTTTTGCAGCGAGGCTATAATACTCTTCAGATGATCAGTGCTATTGACACCGACCTCAAAGGTACATGCCGCCCTGTTGTCGAGCGTGGTCTTTATCTGTGCGCTCAATATATTGGCATCTGCCGCCATTATCGCACTACTCATTTCAACCAAAAGCCCCTTCTCATCCTTACAGACGACCTCGATCTGGATAGGGCGCAGCACCTTGCTGTCTTTCTCCCACTTTACATCTATACGACGGTCACTATCTATATCCAGAATATTACGGCACGTTACGTGGTGCACGTTTATCCCCTGACCATCCGTTATAAAACCGGCGATATCATCGCCAGGCAGAGGGTTGCAGCACTTTGCAAAATGCACCATAACGTCTTCGATGCCCTTTATAACGACCCCGTCCTTATTACGCCTTTGCCCACCCTTAAAACGCCCAAAGACCTTGCCAAACATCGATACCTTTACAGCGTCCTTTGCTGCTAGTTTTTTCTCTGGCAAGAGTTTAGTGAGAATCTGCCTGACCGACAACTTACCGTACCCCACCTGAATAAGCATGGCATCGATATCATCAAAACCAAGTTCATCTTTTGCAACCCTTACCAGCAGGCCTGCATCTAACTGCTGCTGAAAACTCAGGTCGTACTTTTTAAAACCGCTCTCGCATATATCACGACCAAGCTCCAGACTCTTACCCCGTTCCTCTGACTTTATCCACTGCCTTATCCGCCCCCGCGCCCTTGAGGTAACCACAAACCCCAGCCAGTCCTTACCAGGCGTCTGTAACGTAGAGGTTATGACCTCTACGATATCACCGTTCTTCAGAACCTGCTTGAGCGGAACAAGTCGTCCGTTTACCTTTGCCCCGGCGCACTGGTTGCCGACATCGGTATGGATATTATATGCCAGATCCACAGGGGTAGCCCCTACGGGAAAGACCTTTATCTCCCCCTGCGGAGTAAAGATAAAGACATCTTCAGGAAAGAGATCTACCTTAAGGGTCTCCAAAAACTCGTAAGAATCAGTGACGTCTCTTTGCCACTCTATCAGTTGCCTGAGCCAACCAAAGCTCTTATCATGCTTGGAGCCAACTGCATCCGCATCCTTATACTTCCAATGAGAGGCCACACCGTGCTCAGAGACCCGGTGCATCTGCTCGCTCCTGATCTGAAACTCCATCCGGTTGCCGCCGGGGCCAACGACCGTTGTATGCAAAGACTGATAGCCGTTGTTTTTAGGCAGAGCAATATAGTCCTTAAACCTGCCCGGCACCGGCTTCCACATCGAGTGGACAATGCCGAGCACGCCGTAACACTCACCAAGGCTCTCAACCGTGATCCTGAAGGCCAGAATATCGTGAATATCATCGAACTCCAGCTCCTGCAAGGTCATTTTACTATAGATACTGTAGAGATGCTTGACCCTGCCGCTGACCTCTCCACCTATATTTTCTTCACCGAGCTTAGCGGTCACCGAGTCCTTTATCTTACCTATAAAGACCTCACGTTCATCTTTTCTATTCATTACAAGGGTTTCGAGCCAGCGGTACTTCTCAGGCTCCATGTACTTAAAGGCCAGATCCTCAAGCTCGGTCTTTATCCAGCCAATCCCTAGCCGGTTGGCCAGAGGGGCGTATATATCAAGGGTCTCTTTAGCGATCCTACGTTGCTTATCCGGGGCCATCGCATCGAGCGTGCGCATATTGTGAAGCCTATCGGCGAGCTTTATCAGGACGATGCGCATATCTTTGCTCATCGCAAGGATCATCTTACGGAAGTTCTCGGCCTCTCGATCCTGCTTCTTATCAAAGCTTAAGCGACTAAGTTTTGTAAGGCCATCGACCAAGATCGCGACCTCATCGCCAAATAACTCCTCGATCTTCTCAACCGTCGTATGGGTATCCTCTATTGTATCGTGCAAAAGACCTGTGGCGATAACAGAGATATCCATCTTAAGGTCGGCAAGCAAGGATGCTACCTCCAGAGGATGGGTCAGATAAGGCTCGCCGGAGCGGCGATTTTGACCGTGATGAACCTTTGCCGAGAAGACATACGCCTTCTTTATAACCTC
>CAZUFI010000210.1:0-2757 GCA_964618745.1 uncultured Thermodesulfobacteriota bacterium
GCTCTCCGGCACGAGCCGCTTCTATCGCCGCATTCAGTGCCAGCAGATTGGTCTGGTCTGCTATGTCATTGATGACCGAGATAATTGCACCGATCTCGTCGCTGCTTTTACCAAGGGCCTCGACCGTCTCTGCGCTCTGGCGAACCGTATCGGCCACTGCCATCATCCCGTCTACAGCGCGTCTTACGACATCGCCACCCTGGACGGCTATCTGCTGCGTCTCACTTGAGGCCTCGCTTGCGCCCTGCGAGTTCTTGGCAACCTCAACGACTGTCGCACTCATCTCCTCCATAGCCGTTGCGACCTGATTGGTCTGATTGGCCTGTGTATCTGCTCCGGCTACAATCTGTTGTGCCGTTGAAGAGAGCTCGGTCGTTGCCGCTGCGACATGGCCAGAAGAGGTCCTTAGATGTCCGAGTATATCATTGAGGTTATGCTTCATTGTATTAAGAGCAACACTGAGTGCTCCGACCTCGTCTTTGCTCTTAATCACCAGGTCATCTACCGAAAGATCTCCGTCAGACATCTTCTTGGCAAGTGCAACAACACTATTGATCGGTCTAACTACATAGCGAACAACTACCAACCAACCTATCGCAACACATATAATAGCAAGTCCAAGGAAGACGAGCTCGGTTACTTTAAGGTTAGAGACCTTCTTTGCAGAGAGGGCCTCATACATGCCAACCCCCTTGTTCATCTCTTTCAAGATCGTAACATTATGAGCCATAATGTAATCCGTAAAGAGATGAATCTGCTCGCTCTCGTATACGTAGGTATTCATCTCGGCACTGAAGACCTTCCACAGATCAGTGACCTTATTGAGCTGCGCCAATACCTCCCCGTTCTTCATGGCGCTTAACCCTATTGTTGCGTCACCGTCAATAAGCCCTTTAAGGGACTTATCAAAGAGGTTAACTGTTTTATTGATATCAGCGGCAGTAACCATCTTGCCGTCAAAGGAGAGGGCCTCCTTTGTCATCCTCTGACTAAGCATTCTCTGACGTCCCGCGATATTGATTGCAGTGGCGGCAAGCCCTGCTTTATCCATCAGGGCAACTACCTTATTAGACTCTTCTAAGAGCGGAATATTATTAGATAAAATATAGACCTTTGACTTATCTAGGTTAGCAGAGTGCTCAACAACAGCCGAGATATTAGACTTGAACTCAGACCACATCCCCTTTACCTTCTTAAGCTGCGCCAGTGTTGCGTCGTCTTTTGTCGCCGGTATACCCATCTCTATATTGCCGGAGATAAGGGCATTAAGACTTTTATCAAAAAGCGCAACTGTATTTAAGACCTCTTCTCCGGTGGCCTTACCCTGAAGCAGCGCCATGCTCTCCTTACTCATCCTCTGCGTAAGCATCCTCTGACGCCCCGCTGTGTTAATAACCGTACCATCACTTTTTTGCGAGCTAATAGTCATGAATGTCGCACCTATAATAGCTACAAACAGAAACACAAAGCTGCCAAGCACTATCCCCAGTTTTAGCTTGATACTCATCGTCTTATCCCCTTTTTAGTTATTGGTTGTGTTGTACGTGAAGGTAGTCAGCTTATATGCAAGTGCAACCCCGAAAAACAGTCTTGAAGACCTTGCACTCCTTAGAATAGGGTTTCTAAGCCACAAAACCCCAAAAAAATACCAGTTGAGAAAATACAAGCTCCTCATATATTTAGTATCGGCGATTGTTTTACAATTCTTTAGATAAAAGACTATTGGGATCTTCTATTTCGCGCCTTTAAAAACCTGCACTAAAACCATTCATAAACAAAATATAAACTACAGAAAGTGCCCAGTATTTTGAAATATCAAGGACTTACTTCATGCAAGAACACAAAAAGTAAAAGAGAGAAATGTTAGGTAAAGAAATGGTTTATTTTGCATTTTCTTTAAAAAAATAAAAAAAATCATAAAACTAAGCAAATATTGAGGTCAAAAAGCGGGTAAGAAGCTATCTCGCAGGCTTGCTTCAATGGTTCTCCTCACCTCTAAAAAAAAAGAAAGCCCCCGGCCTTGTTACAAGGCCGGGGGCTTCTGTTTCCAGTTCTTTTATATAGGCTTCTATACCACTCTTAATGACCTATCATCTTCAGATGCCACATATGCAGCATCTTCAACATTCCCATCATTTGGATGATCCCCTGAGCCCGAGCTATGACCTTTCAGGCTAAACCTGGCTACGATTGCCTTGAGCTCATCTGCGATATTGGCTAGGTCATCGGTAGATGCAGATACCTGCCTAATGCCATCGGTATTTTCAGAGGTAACCGTTGCTATACTCGTTATATTGCTAGATATCTCCTCGGTCGTCGTACTCTGCTGCTCAGCGGCCGTGGCGATCTGGCGAACCATATCGGTTACTGTATCAACACTTGATACGATCTGCTGGAGAGATTCTCCCGCCTCGCTGGCAAGCTGTACGCCTTCTTCGACCTGCTTTGTGCCCTCATGCATCGAGGTCATAGCACCTCTTGTATCGGCCTGAATCGTCTTGATCATATCGGCGATTTCTTTGGTGGCCTTGGTTGTCTTCTCAGCAAGTTTTCTTACCTCATCTGCGACGACGGCAAAGCCACGGCCTTGCTCTCCGGCGCGTGCCGCTTCAATCGCCGCGTTCAGTGCTAGCAGATTGGTCTGGTCTGCTATGTCATTGATGACCGAGATAATTGCACCGATCTCGTCGCTGCTTTTACCCAGGGCCTCGACCGTCTCTGCGCTCTGGCGAACCGTATCGGCCACTGCCATCATCC
>CAZUFI010000211.1:0-2748 GCA_964618745.1 uncultured Thermodesulfobacteriota bacterium
CGTGCGTAGTTATCGACGACAAGGTTCTTTTTGTCCTTTGTGATGATGACCGATGGGCGTGCGTCATAGATGAGCCTGCGGTTATCAAAGTAGATGACCTTCTGGATAAAGGGCGTCTTGAAATGCAGCCCCGGTGCTTTCAGCGTACTTACCGGCTTACCAAGCTGGACGACCATGGCAAAGCGGGTCTGATCAATAGTGAAGAATGATTGAGATGCGATGATTACGATTGCCGCTATTATAATTGCTATAAAGGGAGCTTTCTTCATTAGTTTGTCCTCCCTTTGTTTATTGGTTTTTCAGGACGAAGAGGCAGGTACGGCAGGACGTTCTTTGCCGCCGAGCCCTCCATTATTACTTTGTCCATTCGCGAGAGTACCTCTTCCATAGTCTCTATATATATCCTCTTCTGCGTTACGTCCTTTGCCTTGCGGTACTCTTTAAGTACCTGCAGGAAGCGACTTGTATCTCCCTTGGCCTCGTTGACCTTGGCTTCTTTATAGGCCTGTGCTTCATTGATTATCTTCTCTGCATAGCCTTTTGCCTTAGGTATCAGGTCGTTGCGATAGCCCTCGGCCTGCTCGACGGCGCGTTCGCGGTCTTCACGGGCACTGGCAACGTCTTTAAATGCATCTGCTACCTGATCCGGCGGCAGGACGTCCTGGAGCTGAACGGCAACGATGCTTAGTCCAGAGTCGTAGCTATCAAGGATACGCTGGAGTAGCTGCTTGGCCTCCTGCTGTACCTGAAAGCGGCCTTCGGTGAGGATATCTGTTATCATTGTTTTTCCAACGACCTCGCGCATCGCGGCCTCTGAGGCATCTTTTATCGCCTTGCCCGGACGTCTTATATTAAAGAGGAATGCCGTAGCATCGCTGATCTTGAACTGGACGATAAACTCTACTGCGATGATGTTCTCGTCGCCAGTTAGCATAAGGGCCTCTTTGGCTATTGACCTATAGCGTGCAGGTGGGCCCGGGTCTATCGTCTCAAAGCCGACCTCCATACGGTGTACCTTTGTGACCTGCGGCTTAAGGACCTGCTCTATAAATGGTACTTTCAGATGCGGCCCCGGATCGGTCGTACGTACGACCTTACCAAAGCGTTTAACAACGCCGATCTCTTCGGGGGCTACCGTATAGAAGGCTCCGAAGAAGGCTATTATAATTATGCCAACGACTACTATCAGACCGAGGGCAGGGATCTTCTTTTTTAGATCCTTTAAGAGGTCTTCGCCACCGCCACCTCCGCTGCCACCGCCGCCGCCCTTCTTGGCATTTGCGTGAATCTTTCTTGCTTTCTTTTTGAATAGATCCACGACATCGGGAATTTCAAACTCGATAGGTTTGCGCTCTTTCCGTTCGTCGTTATCGTGATCATCATTGCGGTCATTTCCGTCGTGGCCATTCCCGTCGTCGTTGCCGCCGCCGAGTCTGCCACCACCGCCACTACCTTCTACTACCATAAATTGCCTCCTAACCGTTTCAGCGAAAGCTGTCTTCGGCGTATGCCGTTTGTGACGGCTCTCAATAAAATTATCTTATATAGTGTAGTTTAACTGCCATGTGAAGTCAAAGGAAGATTAGTTAAAGTTTTTTAATCTGAGTTGTAGAAATTTGTCGTCTCGAATACTTGACTAAGCGGTCTTTTTTATGGAAGGATTAAGTTATGGATATCCTTATAATAGAACCGTACTTTACCGGTTCTCATGCGCAGTGGGCCGAGGGCTTCGCGGAAAATAGTCGCCATAACGTAGAGCTGCTGACGCTACCAGGGCGGTACTGGAAGTGGCGTATGCACGGCGGGGCCGTGACTCTGGCTAATCGCTTCATGGAAGAGGGAATGAGCCCTGATCTGCCTGATCTGCCTGATCTGATCGTTGCAAGCGATATGCTGGATCTTACGACATTCCTGGCCCTTACCCGGCAGGCTACGGCCAATACCCCTGTTGCGATCTACTTTCATGAAAATCAGCTCACCTACCCGTGGCAGGCCGGAGACCGAGACGTTGAAAAGGGCAGGGACGCGCACTATGGCTTTATAAACCTCAGCTCTGCACTCGCAGCGGATAAGGTCTTTTTTAACTCTAAATATCATCAAGAGTCGTTTCTAGGGGCATTAGAAAAATACCTGAAGGGTATGCCCGAGTATAACGAGCAGGCAGCGGTCGAGCAGATCAGAAGAAAGAGCAGCGTCTTATATCCAGGCATGGCCCTTGGTCGTCTGGAGGGGCTGGCTGGAAGTGCGGATGAGTCAGGTAGAGATGCTCCTGCGCTTATCCTATGGAATCACAGGTGGGAGTACGACAAAAACCCTGAGGTCTTTTTTAAGGCCCTCTATCGTATGGCAGAGAAGGGGCTGGACTTTGAGGTCGTTGTGCTCGGTGAGAACTTCAGTAAAAACCCTCTTATATTTGAAGAGGCAAGAGAGCGGTTAGGTGCAAGGGTTAGGCATTTTGGCTTTTTAAAAGATCGCAGTGAGTATGCCCGGTGGCTCGGGCGTGCCGATATTCTGCCTGTGACCTCTACTCACGATTTTTTTGGCTGCTCTGTTGTAGAAGCAATCTATATGAATACATTGCCTATACTGCCGAACCGTTTGGCATATCCAGAGCATATACCTGAGCAGATGCGCGAAAGATACCTGTATAATGATTTTGACGGCCTTTGCTTGCGCCTTGAGGCCGCGATCAGGGGGGTGGCGCAGTTTCGAGAGGGTATTGAGATGGATGAGCTGAAGGACTACGTA
>CAZUFI010000212.1:0-2588 GCA_964618745.1 uncultured Thermodesulfobacteriota bacterium
AAATTCATTAATATGATTTTTTACTTCGTACGGCACATACCTTCCTAAAGGACTTTGCCCTCACGCAGTGAGTGGTGCGTACAGCAAATTCATTAATATGATTCTTTGACACGCATATTGCAGACCTACCTATGAGTTTGATTTTTTGCCCCGAAGGGACTTTGCCCCACCGCAGGTGGCTAATCTTCCTTTAATCTTTCTTTTCGTAGAATGTATTCATAGGCCGGAGATGAGGTTTTAATTAGTGTGAGTTGAAGGCTAAAAAACTTAGTAAAAGGAGAGAAGAAAATGAAGAATTTAAGGGTGAGTACAAAGACTAAGGTGATGGCTGCATTGATAGCTCTTACTCTGACAGGTGCTGTGGCGTTGACAACGACAAGCGTAGTAGCCAAGGATTCGTTGAATGAGGAGGTTAATATTGTTGTAGCAAGCTCGCGCAGCTATAGCGAGAGCGAGGAGTATTCAGAGGACTCAAGACATGAAAGGGGCGAGAGAGGCGAGAGGAATTATAACGACGAGAACAGAAACTACGGAGACAGCAGGACGACCGAGGTAACGCTTGAAGATGCGATCAAGATCGCTATAGATGATACTCCGGGTAAGGTCATGGAGGTCGAGTTTGAGAGAGGGCGTTACGAGGTAAAGATCCGTACAAAGGATGGTTATAAGAAAGAGATCTATATCAGTGCAAAGACCGGCCTGATAGTAAAGAGAAAGTAGTACGGCAGGGGTAGGTGCGTGTACATTGCTGAGGCTTAACGCAGGGGTTTTTAGAAGTAGCAGGGGAGTTGAAAAAAATAAGTAGGATCTTGAGGTGGCTAAAATGAATAAGCGGGATAATAAAAATACAAAGGTCAAGAAGAGCCGCAAACGTATCACGCACGGGACGAGTCTTTTAAGGTTTCTGCACTGGGCGAATGCCGTGCTTCTTTTGAGCCTTATTCTACTGGCTTTGGGTTTTGAATTTGGCGAAGAATTTGGCATGGGCGATTCTATGGAAAAAACCTTAGAGGTCTTGCATGCCTCTGTGGGGCACGTACTCGCGGTTACTATACTCTTGAGGGTTTTGCTGGCCTTTACCGGTAAGGAATATAAAAGATGGACTCGCGTCATACCTTATCGCAGGCGGGACTGGAAGGGGGCAGGCGGTAAGTTGCTCGCGATGGTAGGGTTCGGTGGTAGAGGAGGGCCGGCGCCGGTCGGTCTGAATCCGATTGCAACACTTCTTTATATAGCGGTCTTTTTTGTTATAATAGGTCAGGCCGTGACCGGAATTTTTATGGCTGGCGAAGAGTTTGATATGTTGCCCGGTGTGCTGTTGCTTACGGGCGGCGAGAGTGAGCTTGTTGAGATAATGGAAGAGTTTCATGAGTTTGGTTTCTGGTTTATAATGCTTTTTATTGGGTTGCATATCGGTGGTCCGTTGATTCACTGGATAGTCAATGCCTGTAGTTCTGCCGGGGCGACTGTGCAGACAAAAAAACTCAGCGGCAATAAGTTTTAGTCTCTCAATAAAAGTAGCGGAGAGGGAGTTATGCGGATACTTATAGTAGAGGATGAAAAGGAACTCAATGCCATTATCAAAAAAGGCCTAGAGGAAAACGGCTATGTCGTTGACCAGGCCTTTGACGGGGAAGAAGGAATCTATATGGCCGAGAACTATCCGGTCAGTGCCATAGTCCTTGATGTTATGTTACCGAAGATCGACGGCATAACCCTGCTCGGTAAGCTCAGGGCCGGTGGGCATTTGATGCCCGTAATAATGCTTACGGCAAAGGATGCCTTCTCCGACAGGATCGCAGGGCTTGATATTGGAGCAGATGATTACCTTATCAAGCCTTTTGACTTTGGCGAACTTCTTGCCCGTCTGCGTTCATTGCTTAGAAGGACTGCGACAGTAAAGGAAGCCGTAATGAGGATAGCCGATCTGGAGATCAATACGGCAAGTCACCGGGTTAGGCGCGCCGGAAAACTAATTGAACTTTCGGCACGTGAGTACGCGCTCCTTGAGTTCCTTGCCTACAATAAAGATAGCGTCGTTAGCAGGAGCGAGATCGTAGACCATATCTATAGCGAAGAAGACGAGCGAGATTCTAATGTCGTCGATGTCTATATAAATTACCTTAGAAAAAAAATCGACGCTGCCAGTAAGGTAAAACTTATTGGCACTGTGCGTGGCGTGGGCTATGTGCTTAGTTCAGGAGCTGGCCCAGGAGCTGGCCCAGGAGCTGGCCAATGATCCTTACCTCAATTAAGTTTCGACTCACCGCACTCTTCCTCGCAATATCTTTTGTGACGCTATCGGGGCTGGGAGTTTTTTTATACTATCAGCTGGAGAGCATAACCCACGGTTCAATTGATTCGCATCTGCACTCAGAGGTGCAGTTGATAACAGCTATGGTAGAGCTTGATGACGGCAAGGTAAAGGTAGACCTGCACGAGATCGCAATCGGCGATTATTCCGTGCCGTTATCCGGCCATTATTTTCAGGTTATGGAGGGTGCGCCCGGCAGTGCCAGAGTCGTTGCGCGTTCGCCCTCGCTTGAGCGTGTAGACGCAAGCCTGCCATTTAACGAACTGCACTTTGA
>CAZUFI010000213.1:0-2585 GCA_964618745.1 uncultured Thermodesulfobacteriota bacterium
GCCTCTTGCGCCGTGGTCTTGTGCATTCTTTCTGCCGAGTCCACGGTATTGACCAGTAGCATGGCTATGGTCATAGGCCCTACTCCGCCTGGAACAGGAGTTATGTGCCCTGCGTTAAAGCAAGCTTTTTCGTAGTCTACATCGCCTACAAGGCCCTTGCCTTCTACTCTGTTTATGCCTACATCTATGACGACCGCACCAAGCTTTATCCAATCGCCTTTGATCATCTCTGGTACGCCAACGGCGGCTATTACTACATCGGCCTGACGCACCGCGTGTTCGAGATCTCTTGTGCGCGAGTGGCAGATGGTGACGGTTGCGTGTTTGGCAAGCAGCATCATGGCAATTGGTTTGCCGACTATATTGGAACGACCGACGACGAGTGCCTCTTTTCCTTTGAGGTCAATGCCTGTGGTCTCTATAAGCTTCATGATGCCGCGCGGCGTGCAGGGCTCAAAGACCGGGTTGCCAGTTATAAGTCGCCCGACGTTGAAGGGATGAAAACCGTCTACGTCTTTGTTAGGCGAGATAGCCTCAAGGATGCTTTGCTCGTCGATATGGTCTGGCAAGGGCAGTTGCACCAGTATGCCGTGGATCTCAGGGTCTGCGTTGAGCTCTTTGATTAGTTCAAGCAGTTGTGCCTGGGTAGTTTCTTTGTCCAGCGTATGTTGAACGCTCTTTATTCCGGCCTTTTCGCAGGCGCGTCCTTTGTTCCGGACATATACCTCGCTGGCAGGATCTTCGCCGACCAGTACTACGGCCAGCCCCGGCACAGTGCCTTTGGCGCTAAGTTCTTCTACTCTTGTCTTTAGTTCTTCTCTCAGCTTGAGGGCTATGCCCTTTCCATCTATTATGTTTGCCATTATCTAGATATTATACGTTAGAAACAGGTGCTTTGTAAAGAGTTTTAGATCAGTGAATATTTAAAAGATAAGGCGTGGCGAGTTATAATAAATTGGCCTTGACAGACTATGATTTGCTTTATATCATTAATATCTAAGGTATTTTAAAGGAGGTCGTGCATGGCGTTTTGGGATAGGGTAAGTGCAGAGCTGATAAAGGCCGCAGCCGAGGGCTGGGAGGCTGTAAAGGCCGGGACAAAGGTCGCTGCCGAGAAGAGCGAAGAGGTCGCAAAGACCGGTAAATTACGCTACAAGTCACATACGGTTCATAAGAAGGCAGATAAACTCTTTGGCCAGCTCGGTGGCATTGTCTATGATATGGCAGAGCCACCCTTTGAAAACCCGCTCTTGCGTGCTGATGTGCAGAAGCTTATAGAAGATATCAAGCAGGTCGAGCTAGAGGCAACCGCTATTGATGAAGAGGTAGAGAGGGTAAAGAAGAGTGCTGCCTCCGATGCCTCTGATGTGCCTTATTACTACGAGACAAAGTCAGATCTTAAGGGCGAGGGTAGTGCGGATGAAGACGGCGGCGACCACTGTGAGGGTGATGGCGAAAACGCAAGTGAGCATGCCTGCTTCTCCGATTGTTCGGGGCCGTGTGAGTGTACGGATCATACCGTTGTGAACTCGGATCTGCCCAAAGGTGATGGCGTAGTCGATAGCCATGACTATAAATGTCCAGAGGACGATGATTCGACGGAAGAGTCTGCTAAGAGTGAAGATTCAGCGGAGGCTGAAACAGATGGCGATGCCTGCCAGAGCGGCGATTCACTTGAGAGCTGCGAGGATAATAAAGCAGATGAGTCTTCTTGCGAAGCCACGGAAGAGACGGCTGAGTCTGGTGATGGCGATGCTGAGGCTGTTAAAGGCAGCGATAATGACAAAGAAGAGGAGACCAAGTAGTACTTGCCGGGCCGTTTCAGGTGTAGGCCATGGCTTGCACTGAGGTGATCAGGGTTTTTTGATATTGTTGTTAGGAGTTGTATTTATAGATAAAGGCCTTTAAGCAGGGGTAGCGTCGTTGGCGATTGAACCTGTGGGCTGCCCCTTTTTGAAGTCTTTGTGTCGTTATCCGATATATTAACGGGCGTATTTTTGCAGACATGGAGGCATTATTAAGTGGAGAGTATACCGTTATTAAAAGATATGATAATACTGCTTGGCATCTCGGTGCCACTCAGTATTGTGCTTACGCGCGTTGGACTGCCGACGATAGTTGGCTTTCTTCTGACAGGCGTTATTATTGGCCCGTTCGGCTTTGGTCTGGTCGCAGAGGTCCATAAGATCGAGGTCTTGGCCGAGATCGGAGTCGTCCTCCTGCTCTTTACAATCGGGCTGGAGTTTAAGGTCAGCAGGATGCTCAAGATAAAGCGCGAGGCCATGCTCGGCGGCGGGCTTCAGCTCGCCCTTACAGGGCTGCTTGTGCTCGGGCTTACGACCTACATGGGGCTTGGCTTTAATCTGGCTCTGACCCTTGCTTTTATAGTCTCGATATCTTCCTCCGTAATAGTCCTTAAGCTCCTTGGCGATAAGGGGTTATTAAAGTCCGCGCACGGTAATCTCTCGGTTGGGATTCTGCTCTTTCAGGATATCTGTGTCATTGTAATGGTGATGGTCGTGCAGAGCTTTAGCGAGGGCGCAGGGATCGACGGGTTGGAGCTCGTAAAGAAGCTGGGCGTAGCA
>CAZUFI010000214.1:0-2583 GCA_964618745.1 uncultured Thermodesulfobacteriota bacterium
TTTCCTTTCATCGTATTAAGGGCACGAGCCAGCCCTCCGACCTCATCAGTCGTCTTTATCTTGATATCAGCATGGCTTAGATCTCCAGCGGCCATAACCTGGGCGAGTCTTGCCACCTCGGTAATCGGCCTTACGATGGAGCGCATAATCAAGAAGAGTGCAATTGCTGCGACGATAAAGGCAAGTAGTACAAAGAAACCCAGCACCTTCATCATACTGCTTATACTTTGCCTGGAATCGGCCTCATACATAACAACGGTCTTGTTGATACTGGAGACGAGATCGTGATTGACCTTTAAAAGATTATCCAGCGCAGTTAAATAGACGGGCGAATTAATTTCAGAGGTCTCAATAAGACTTTCATAGCCCTTCATCTTCTTCCATAGCACCTCGACCTCTTTCAGCCGAACAATGATCGCGTCATTGCTTGTACCAGCTATCGTTATCACCTCGGACGTGGCAAAACCTGCCGGGGCGTCCCCACCTGCAATAAGCACCGAGAGGGTCTTTTCAAAGACCTGTCCGGTAACATCCATGCCACCGCCTGCGCTCGCACCGCTACCTATCAACGCCACTTCCGCTGGCACAGGTATAGTAATGACAAGCATCCCCATTACATCGCCGAGCTTAAAGTCACGCTTGGCACTTTCCGGGTGCGCGTTATGACAACTTACGCATGCCGCAGAGCCTGCTATATCAGGCGTTGCGTAGCGCAGCGACGGTTGCCCCTTATAGTCCATAAATCTATAAAAAGGCACCTCCTTATTTGCCATAAGAGCGTTAAAAGCCTCATTTTCAAACTTGGTGCTAAGTCCTTTTTCTTTATTCAAGTTCCAACGGCTTAGTAGATCATACCGATAGATTCCAGACTTATTGATCTTCTCCGAGACCTCCTGGACAAAGGTCGCAGGAAGCGGCACACCGCCTCGAAGCCCTTCCCAGTCGCGTGCCGGCTTAAAACCTTTGAGTTCCTTTTTAAGCTTTACCACGACCCCTTGTGTGTACTTTGCACGGTCCTCTTTTATCTGAATAGTCGCTATCTGAGCGGCCTTTACAGCGCTTGCATTAACCTGAGCAGGAATCATACCGGCGAAAAGTTCCTTGGTATACTTCTGCGCAAGCATCCTCTGCCTGCCGGCCAAGTTTATTACAGAAGAATCCTTTTTAAGTGAGTTAACTGTAAATGCGGTTATTCCTACGGCTATAACCACTAGAGAAACAAAGGCAGCAACAACAACGATTAGCTTCAGCTTGATACTCATGATGATAACCTCCCTTAAAATTCATAAGTTATGACTTGAAGGTCAAGGTCGATTGTCTGTTTTTGAAAGAGAACAAATACTAAAATAATGCTCGCTTAGGAAGAAACCACAGTCGGCATATTATTATATAGAGTGCAAAAAATACACATCTGTAATGCCCTGAAACGAAACTCCCGAATTATGAGTATATGTAGTATATGTATAGTTAGTAAATAGTATCTGACTCTTCCAGACCTTAGGCAAACAAGTACGATAAACCTTTAACGGGAAAGCTAAGGTGGTGCTCTACCGGCTGTGAGATTCATATAACTTATATGTAGATAATTTAAATTCATAGATTATTATCGCTGATAACACAAAATGATAAATGGGACAAAGAGCTTATTATTTAGAACCTTTGTAAGGTCCTAACAATAGCCAATGTATGGTGTTGAGGTTTTGACAAGTCAAGTTTCAGACTTACATTTAAAGAATCATGACAATCTTTGAAAGATCAGGGCAATCAATAACCATATTCAGAGCTATTAGTTACAGTAATCGCCTTCAAATGCTTGATAACAAAAAGGCAAGGTCAATATTTTGACCTTGCCCGAAAAAACCTCTTTAGACCCTCATAAAAGTAATGACTGACTAGCTAGATATTTTTATGACTATCTCAGCCGTCTGTTCCGCTTGTTTCGTCACCACTGAGAGGAGCACCATCTGTTTTTCGATCAAAACTAACTACATTCTTACCCTTATTGCCAGTTATGCGGCTAAGGCGATCAAGGCCGTCTGAGTTGGCAGAGCCACCGGGACGTACCACAGTATCGGCAAGGACAAATCTCCCTACAAGGTTTTTAAGTCCTTCGGCAACCAGATTAAGCTCCACTGCGGCATCGGATACCTCTTTAACACCCAGGTTATTCTCCTCAGCGATCTCGGCTATGCCAAGTATATTCGAGCTTATCTCCTCGCTCGTAGAACTCTGTTGCTCAGCAGCCGTTGCGATCTGTCGCACCATATCGGTTACTCTATCAACGCTTGATACGATCTGCTGAAGCGATTCCCCTGCCTCGCTAGCAAGCTGGACGCCCTGCTCGACCTGTTTTGTACCCTCATGCATCGAGCCCATAGCACCTCTGGTATCGGTCTGTATAGTCTTTATCATATCGGCGATCTCTGTTGTGGCCTTGCTGGTCTTCTCGGCTAGTTTTCTTACCTCATCGGCGACAACAGCAAAGCCGCGCCCCTGCTCTCCGGCGCGTGCCGCCTCGATTGCAGCATTTAGGGCCAGCAGGTTTGTCTGATCCGCAATGTCATTGATGACCGAGATGATAGC
>CAZUFI010000215.1:0-2579 GCA_964618745.1 uncultured Thermodesulfobacteriota bacterium
CGGCAATGATCAGATTAATGATCAGCTTCTTAACGACCAGCAAGGTATAGAGGCAATCGCAGGGCAGGCAGGCCTTGAAGACGAGTATGGTAGTGAGAGCTACGGCACAGAGCCTGCCAGCTACGAGCGAGTCCTTACGGCCTTTCACGCAGGCAAGTTCAGAGGTAAAGATACAAGGTTCTTGCTCGTTATCTCGGCCTTTACCTTGTTGGCTCTTAGCCTGACCGGGCCTTTTATCTGGTTAAAGAGGGTTTTTTTTAAGAAGCCTCGTGACAGAAAGTTGCAGAGCTCTGTCTGATCGTGCGTTAACTTAGATTTTTTTAGAAAGTTATTGAAAATAAAAATCATTTTCAATTGAAAAGCTTAGAAAATTTATATAAAAAACAACAAAAGGAGTAGAGAGTAATGAAGAGATTGTGTTTGTCTGTTATTACAATGATGATGGTGCTGGCTATGAGCTTTCCGGCCATGGCAGCTACTGATCTTGAGGCACTCGTAAGAGATATGGCTCAAGAGATGAGAGAGATGAGGAAAGAGATCGAAACACTTAAGAAAGGTAAGAACGCACCAAGGCAGGGCTCTTCCAGCACAAGCAGCAGCGCAGAGATTCAGCAGATACGTGCCGATCTGGACGCTCTAAGAGAGCGGCAGGACGAGGGACTGGGGGCGGCGTTATCTGGCGTGACCCTAGGGGGCTACGGCGAGCTTCACTACAACAACTTTAAAAATACGAGTGCCAAAGACAAGGTGGACTTTCACCGTTTTGTGCTCTTCATTGGAAAAGAGATCAACGACTGGATAACCTTTAAGTCAGAGTTGGAGGTAGAGTATGCATTCAGCGCCGACGGTGCTCCGGGTGCGGTAGCGTTGGAGCAGGCATATCTTGATTTTGCTCTCTCGGATAACTTTAATGTCAGGGCCGGTATTGTCCTGGTACCTCTCGGTATCATAAACGAGGTCCATGAACCACCTACCTTCTACGGTGTTGAGAGGCCGGATGTTGAGAAATTCATCATACCTGCGACATGGCGCGAGGCCGGTATTGGTATCGTTGGCGATCTGGCACCGGGGCTTAATTACAAGCTCTACTACGTATCCAGCCTTGATGCCGCTGATTTTACGGAAAGTTCCGGTATCAGGGGTGGTCGTCAGAAGGTGGCCAAAGCCTCCGCAGAGGACTTTGCAGTAACAGGACGTCTTGAGTACACAGGGATAAACGGCCTTAAGCTTGGAGCGGCATTTTTTACCGGTGATACCGCGCAGGCCAACTCTGCGCTCGGCGACGCGCGTGTGACGATCCTTGCGGCCGACGCGCAGTATAGCATCGGAGACTTTGATATGCGAGCTCTCTATGCCACTACAAAGGTCAGTGACGCCGATAAGATAAAGGCCGTAACCGGTGAGGATGTAGGTGAGGAGATGGTTGGTTGGTACCTGGAAGGTGCGTGGAGATTTATGCGCTATATACGTCAGGACACGGAGCAGGAGCTGGCAATATTTACGAGGTACTCTGAGTACGATACGCAGAAGGAACTTCCCGGAGACGCTGTTGCAAGCGGCGTAAATGATATAAAGGTCTGGATGGTAGGCCTTGATTACAAGCCGTCTCCTAATGTCTCTTTTAAAATTGATTACCAGGACAGGGATAATAATGATCCGTTGATAGAAGCCACGGATCAGCTCAATATAGGTGTTGGTTATTATTTCTAGTAAGTCTTTTTAATCTCGCCCCGTGCAGGGGGGCTTTCCTGCACGGGGTTTAACTTACCTCCTAAGTAGTAACTCATAGAGGAGTCCGAAGCATGCACCAGAAGTTTTTATTCTTTTTTGTCGTTATCTTTCTCCTGTTCTTTGCCTCGATAGCAAGTGCCGCCAACAGGACCTACGCCAGTGCCGATGAAGTGCTTAAGCGTAGCTACCCAGGCGCTGTCTTTGATAAGAGGGTAGTTCGTTTCAGCGTTGATGAACGGAAAAAGATCGCAGGTCTCATTAAAAAGAAGTTCTTTAAGCGGCATATGGTATTTTATATCGCAACAAAGGACGGCGCAACGCAGGGTTACGCAGCCATTGGTAATGAGCGAGGCAAGACGCGCCAGATTACCTTTATGGTCTTTATAGATAAGGATGGGGCTGTAACGGATCTGGATATTCTGGCCTTTAGGGAATCGCAGGGTTATGAGATAGAGAACCCCAGATGGCGCAAGCAGTTTCTTGGTAAAACCCTGACCTCAAGGCTTCGGCTTAAGCGAGATATAAGGAATATAAGCGGCGCAACGCTCTCGGCGCGTGCCGTTACAAAGGGCGTAAAGAATATACTGGCTACCTTTAAGGTCGTCAGGCCAAGGCTTGATAAGGTCGATTGATCTTACAGGTAGATCTGCAAATAAACAAAGAGCTTCATTCCGCCTGAGATGGTCTTCTTCCACGCCTTTGTCTTTGAAAAGAGACGAAGGTAGGGGGATCGTCTCGGGCGGGCCTCCTTAATATTGATTCCTTTTCATCCATGCGCTAAAATAATAAGATTACTTTCTAAAGGGATATCTTTATGAACTCCGCTCTGGTAGCCGTAGCGGCCTTTG
>CAZUFI010000216.1:0-2575 GCA_964618745.1 uncultured Thermodesulfobacteriota bacterium
CGTGAGTATGATTCTGATTTGGTAAAAGTAGTAATACTTTTGATGTAGCATTGCGGTTAATGGTAACTTTTAAAAAAACGCCAAAAATCCTAAAAAACTACCCAAAAACCCCTGAATTTGTGTTAATATCGCCATTATATGCAACATTCCAAGTTTGTTCACCTTCATCTACATACCCAGTACAGTCTTCTTGACGGAGCAATACGCCCAAAGGAACTGCTAGCCCTTGCGCACGACTACAAGATGCCTGCCGTTGCCATGACAGATCACGGCAATATCTTCGGCGCGGTGGAGTTCTATGAAAACGCAATGAAGAGCGGGGTAAAGCCTATTATCGGCTGCGAGGTCTATGTGGCCCCGGGTGATATGACCGATAAGACTCCGCCTAAGAGACGAGGCGAGGGTCGGGCGCACCATCTGGTGCTGCTGGTAAAGAATATAAAGGGTTACAACAACCTCTGTAAGCTCCTCTCTGGTGCGTATCTCGATGGTTTTTACTATAAGCCCCGAGTTGACAAGGCATTTTTAAAGGCCCATAACGAAGGGCTGATCGCCCTTAGCGCATGCCTGCAAGGCGAGGTCTCTCGCAACCTCCTGCTTGGTCAGGAGGAAAATGCCGAGTGTGTTGCAAAGGAATTCGCCGAGATCTTTGATGATCGCCGTTTTTTCCTTGAGTTGCAGGATAACGGCCTGCCTGAGCAGGAAAAGGTCAATGCCGCAATGATCGAGCTTGCCAAAAAGACCGGGCTGCCACTGGTCGCTACAAATGATTGCCATTACCTGCGAAAGGCCGATGCGCGTTTTCAGGATATCCTGCTCTGCATCCAGACGGCAAAGACCGTAAACGATACCGATAGGATGAAGTTCAATACCGATCAGCTATACTTTAAATCCCCTGATGAAATGATAGAGGCCTTCAAGCACGTCCCCGAGGCCATAGAGAATACAATAGAAATAGCCGAACGCTGTAACCTTGAGCTAACCCTTGGCGTAGATCATCTGCCGGACTTTCCTCTGCCCGAAGGCGAGACCGTCGATACCCTGCTCGATGAGCTATCAAGGAAGGGGCTGAAGGCGAGGCTGCACGCCATTGGCATAGAGATGACCGAGCAGGTCAGTGATCATCTGGACGGAACAACTGCTGCTGTGCCTGAAAGGCCCAAAGAAGTTAAAGAAGTATTAGACGACGAAAACTACCATTCTGAATGGGCTTACCTCGATAGACTTCAGAAAGAACTTAAGGTTATCAAAAGGATGGGGTTCTCCGGCTACTTCCTGATCGTCAGTGACTTTATCGATTATGCCCGTAGCCGTGATATCCCGGTCGGTCCGGGCAGAGGCTCGGCCGCAGGCAGCCTCGTAGCCTATACGCTCGGTATAACCAATGTCGATCCTATCCGTTATAACCTGCTCTTTGAGCGTTTCCTGAACCCGGATAGAATAAGTCTGCCCGATATTGATATCGATTTTTGTTACGAAGGGCGTGATGAGGTTATCAGATACGTCGGTGAAAAATACGGTGCCGAGAACGTAACGCAGATTATTACCTTTGGGCAGATGAAGGCCAAGGCCGCGATCAGGGATGTCGGCAGGGCTTTGGATATGCCCTATAGCGATGTAGACAGGATCGCAAAGCTCGTACCGAATACGCTGAATATCACGCTTAAAGATGCCATAAAAGAAGAGCCTAAACTAGAAGATCTCAGGAAAAACGACGTACGCGTTGCAGAGCTTTTAGAGGCGGCTCTGGCCTTGGAGGGCCTACCCCGCCACGCATCGACGCATGCAGCCGGAGTTGTTATATCCAATAAGCCTCTAGTCGAGTACCTGCCGCTCTATATGGGACAGAAGGACAGTATCGTAACGACCCAGTTTCCGATGCGTGATGTCGAGCGTATCGGACTTGTCAAATTTGATTTTCTAGGTATAAAAACCCTAACGCTTATCGACAAGGCCGTAAAGACCGTCAAGGCCAACCGGGGCGTTGAGCTTGATATCGATAATATCGATCTCTCGGATAAGGGGACGTATAAACTTATCGGTTCGGGCTTTACTAACGGGGTCTTTCAGTTGGAAAGCAGCGGCATGAAGGAGCTTCTCATAAAGCTTAAGCCCCAGACCTTTGAGGATATGATGGCGGCCGTTGCCCTTTATCGCCCCGGCCCTTTGCAGAGCGGCATGGTAGATGACTATATAAAGCGTAAGCACGGTAAGACGCCTATCGTCTATGACCGCCCAGAGCTGGAGAGCATCCTTGAAAATACTTATGGCGTCATGGTTTATCAGGAGCAGGTCATGGAGATCTCTCGTACGTTGGCGGGCTTTACCCCGGGCGAGGCCGATATGCTTCGTAAAGCTATGGGTAAGAAAGACCCTACCGTTATGGTCGATCAGCGCAATCGTTTCCTGGACGGCGCAAAGGCAAAGAAGATACCGCAGAAGATGGCAGAGAAGATCTTTGATCTTATGGCAAAGTTCGCGGGCTACGGCTTTAATAAGAGCCACAGTGCGGCTTACGCAATGATAGCCTTTCAGACGGCCTTTCTTAAGGCCCATTATCCGGTCGAGTTCATGG
>CAZUFI010000217.1:0-2555 GCA_964618745.1 uncultured Thermodesulfobacteriota bacterium
TTTCTGATGGTGCAATGGGAGCGCAGGCCTTTGGTGTACTTGGTGATGGTGGTTTTGTTGGAAATGCAGGAGAGCAAGCAGGTGGTAGCTTTGATGGTAGTGCCACTCTGATCGCTGAGGAAGAGGCCAGAGTTCGTGAAGAGCAGACCTTACTAGAAGAAGAATATGTGACTCCCGGTACAGAGGGGATGACTGAGATTGAGCGTTATAATTTTGAGAATCAATTAAAGCTTATTGCGATGCAAGAGCATAATGAGCAAGCCTTGGAGATTATGGATGCAAGCGGTGCGGCACAGGCCGACTTGGAGCGCAAGTACTCTGATATGAAGAAGCAGTACTCAGAGGATGAGAGGAACTCTAAAATCAAAAACGCTGTTACATTTGATAACACTGCGATGGGCCTTATGCAAACTATTTATACGGCAACCGGCTCTCAGAACAAGAAGATGTTTAAGATGATGCAGGCCTATGCAATAGGGCAGGCCGTTGTTTCTGGCTGGCAGTCTGCTGTTTTTGCGTGGCAAGCAGGTATGGCAACTGGCGGCCCTTGGGCACCATTGGTTGCGGTGGCCTACACGGCGGCCTCCCTTATTAAGACAGGCTCGATGATAGCCTCGATAAAATCACAGAAGATAGGAGGTTCAGGCAGTACCAGTGGCGGCGGTGGCGGTATCTCTGTAAGCGGATTTGGTGGTGGTAGTGGATCTATGCCACAGCGTCTTAATGAGCCTGAGGAAAAGCAGACTCAACAAATAACCATGAATATCTATAACCCATTATCCGAGCAGAACTGGGCCGAGATAGCCGAGAATAATATAATCCCGGCCTTGAATGATGCCTCTGATAGGAATATAAACCTTACGGTCAAGACCGTTGCGGCATAGTTATAGTAACGGGTCGCTCCAGAGTGTGTAAGTTTAAATTAGTGTGCGCGAGACGCACATCAAGTTGTGATGAAAGTGCGTATAACGCACAGTGGTGCGGGGTTTAAAAGGGGGGTAGTATGGCACAGTGGGCAAAGATTAAGTTTTTCTGGGATACGATGCTAGGGAGCGCGGGTTCTACGTTTACGGCGAGTTCTACCGAGAGTTCGGGTGATTATGATCTGGATTATCTCTACAATATGTTTGAGACCAATCTCTGGAAGGCAGAGGCTTCGGGCCTTGTGGATCCGCAGTACATAACCTATGACGCAGGCGTTGGTAATTCTTACGATGCTGATTATCTGGCGATCATCGGTCACAACCTTAATAGCGCAGGGGCTACCGTTACCTTGCAGCGCTCGGCAACCGGCGCATGGACAGGCGAAGAGATAGATGCTTTTACAGGTGTAGCTCCTGCAACTGATGCTGCCTTTTTAAAGGAGTTTACAGCACCCGGTGGGGAGCGTTATTGGCGGCTCAAGATTTCAGGGCACGGCTCGACCGCGCCATACATGGCTATCTGTATCTGGGGCGAGAAGACCGAGCTTGACTGGGCTTCGAGCTCTTTTGATCCGTACGCACAGAAGAAGGTCGAGAAGGCCGGTGTGAGCTACAGCGGCTATCTTACTGGTATTCATACGCAGTATACAGAGCGTTCAATGAGCCTGCGTTTTGCCGATTCGGATGATGCGCTTTATCAGAAGGTAAAGAACTGGTTTGAGACGCACGGGACTAAAAATATCTTTGTTGCATGGGATACGACCAATAGTCCCGCAGATATCTTTCTTATGAGGCCGTCTGGCAAATTCCGTAATTCTTTTAATCAGACAGGGCTTTACCGTAATATCTCGATAAGTCTTACGGGGAGGCGCGAGTAATGGCGATCACTCTCTCACCTGCGTATCTGGCAGAGCTTAAGAAGGGCTCGAATAGTCCGAATGTAGTACTAGAGGTGGCTCTTGATTCGGGGACGCTCAAGTACGGCTATGGCACGGGTGGCTTTTCAGATATCCAGCCAATATTAAAGAGCGTTTCTTCCTTGCAAAACAAGCTCGATACCAAGAGCGGCTTTGCGACCTTAGGCCAGATTAGCTTTGTTATTACTGGGCGCGAGAACTTTCGCAGTCTTATTCAGGATAATTTTTTAAAGAACCGACGTGTGACGCGCAAGGACGGTTTTATAGGGCTTGATTATTCGGACTATGCCTCGACCTTTACCGGTACTATTCTTGACTGGTCTAGGAAAGGCGATGAGCTTACGATAACCGTAGCTGACGAGGCTATTAAGACCACTAAGAAGATACCGGTAGAGAATGCGACCAAGACTCAGAACCTTGATTATCGAAATATGAACCCTGTAGATATTATGCAGGATATTTTAAAGACACAGCTTGGCATCTCGGCGAGTTTTGTCGATGATACGCAGTTTGACAGCGAGCAGGCCTTGTGGCTCTCATACTGGAGCTTTGATCGCGTACTGACCTCACCCAAGGAGGCGATAAAATATCTGAGCGAGCTACAGCAGGAGACCAATTCCTTTGTTGTCCATGATGGCGAGAAGATAAGTTTTAAGGTCTTTGCTCCGCCGCCGCCCGGGCAGTCACCGGATGAATGGTCGGATACCTTGCATAT
>CAZUFI010000218.1:0-1394 GCA_964618745.1 uncultured Thermodesulfobacteriota bacterium
AAAAATAAAAATGTCAAAAGGTAAGGTATATTTTGTAGGGGCAGGCCCAGGAGATCCCGGCCTGGTTACGCTTAGCGCAGTCAAGGCTCTTGCAAAGGCCGATGTGGTTATCTACGACTTTTTGGCCAATAAAAGACTTCTGGAGTACGCTACGCGGGCCAAAGAAACTATCTATGTCGGCAAAAAAGGCGGCTCGCGCTATACCACGCAAGACCATATAAATGAGCTTCTCTTAAAATACGCGACCAAGGGGCTGGTCGTTGTCAGGCTTAAGGGCGGAGACCCGTTTATCTTTGGCCGAGGCGGTGAAGAGGCACTGGTGATCCAGGCAGAATCCATCCCGTTTGAGGTCATCCCGGGGGTAAGCTCTGCCATAGCGGCGGCAGCATACAGCGGCATACCGCTAACGCACAGAGGCATTGCCTCATCTGTCAGTATTATTACAGGCCACGAGAGCGCACGAAAGGCCGTTACCGCTATTGACTGGGGAGGGGTCGCCTCTGGCAAAGCAACGCTCGTCGTCCTTATGGGCTGGAAAAACCTCCCTCTCATAGTCAAGAGGCTTTTAAAAGAAGGCGCAAAACCCTCTATTCCGGTCGCAGTAATACGATGGGGTACGCTTCCGCTACAAAGATGCGTAACGGCAAGGCTCGATACGATTGTACGTACCGTAAAGGACGAGGGCATCGTCCCTCCTGTCGCTATTGTTATAGGAAAGGTAGTAAAGCTTCGCGAAAAGCTCAACTGGTTTGAGTCTAAACCGCTACACGGTAAAAACATTCTGGTAACAAGGGCTTCCACACAGAGCGGGGTCTTTGCAAATCTTCTGGAAGAGCGCGGTGCCAGCGTCGAGGCCCTGGCCCTTTTAAAGACGGTAGCCCCCAGCAGTTACGCCCCTCTGGATAAGGCCATCAAGCAACTTGAGACCTATGATTGGGCTGTATTTACAAGCGTCAATGGTGTAGAATATTTTTTCCAGAGGCTCTACAAAGCCGGCCTTGATCTGCGCGAATTAAAAGGCGTAAGGCTTGCCGCAATCGGTAAGGCAACGGCTGCGGCCCTTAAGGCACGCGGCCTAAACGTTGATCTTGTAGCCAAGGACTTCAGAGCCGAGGGCCTTATAAAGGCCTTAAAAGGTCGGGTCAAAGGCAGGCGTTTTTTACTGCCACGAGCTGAACTGGCGCGCGAGCTACTGCCGGAGTTTATAAGGGATAACGGCGGTACGATAGATATTGCGCCGGTCTATAAAACAATCAAGCCTCGCAAAGAAGGGCTGCGTATTAAAGAACAGCTTCTTCAGCATGGCTACGATATAGTGACATTTACATCTAGCTCGGCGGTCAAAAACTTTGTATCGCTGCTAAAAAAGACCGAGGTAGCAGGACTTATGCAAG
>CAZUFI010000218.1:1494-2551 GCA_964618745.1 uncultured Thermodesulfobacteriota bacterium
GAGGCTATCGCAGGTTACTACAACTAAGACTAGAGTATACAAACTAAATCTTAGTAAATACGTCCAAGGCGGACGTATTTGACGTATTAAGGGAGAGGGTTATGAATTTTCCGCAGTACAGGCCGAGAAGGCTTAGAAAGAGTGCAGTTATAAGAAATATGGTCAGAGAGACCGAGCTTTCGGCCTCGGACCTAATCCTGCCGCTCTTTGTTATTCATGGTAATTCCGTGAGAAACCCGATCACCTCGATGCCGGGCCATTATCAGTATTCAGTGGATCTTATAGGTAAAGAGGCAAAGGAGGCCTGGGAGGCAGGGGTTAGCGCTGTTATTCTCTTTGGCATACCAAAAGAAAAAGACAAGATCGGCAAGAGTGCCTTTGACTCGGAAGGCCCGGTGCCGCTTGCTATAAAGGCAATTAAAGAAAGCGTACCGGAGATGCTCGTTATCACCGACGTCTGTATGTGCGAGTATACCTCGCATGGCCATTGCGGAGTGCTGCACAACGGTTATGTAGATAATGACAGTACTTTGGAGCTTCTTGGCCGTGAGGCCCTCACCCACGCCGAGGCAGGAGCGGATATGATAGCCCCCTCTGATATGATGGACGGACGCGTCGGTATGATCAGGAAGATTCTGGATAGAAATGGTTTTAGCGAAGTCTCGATAATGAGTTATGCCGCAAAATATTCAAGTGCCTTTTACGGCCCATTCAGGGATGCCGCCGGAAGCACACCAGAGTACGGCGATAGAAAAGACTATCAGATGGATCCGGCAAATAGCAATGAGGCGATGCGTGAGGTAGCACTTGATATAGGGGAAGGTGCTGATATAGTGATGGTAAAGCCAGCACTACCTTATTTGGATATAATAAGAAGGGTAAAAGATGAGTTTGATTATCCTGTAGCTGCATATAACGTAAGTGGCGAATACTCAATGGTTAAGGCCGCTGCGGAGAAGGGCTGGATAGACGGAGAGGCCGTGATGATGGAGACTCTGCTCTCGATAAAAAGGGCCGGAGCTGATATAATAATAACTTACTTTGCAAAAGAGGCAGC
>CAZUFI010000219.1:0-2538 GCA_964618745.1 uncultured Thermodesulfobacteriota bacterium
CTGAAATAAATTCAGGATGACAGGTAAGGTTGTTTTGTATTTGTCATTGCAGCACCACCTGCGGTGGGGCAATACGAAGCAATCTGGTATTTGTCGCAAAGATGGCGATGAAGCAGTTTTGTCTCTTACCTCCTCCTTTTAGAAAAGGGGGGATTTATGGTTCTGTGATTAGTGTATTTATGGTTTTATGTAGGGCAACCCTTTAAGGTTGCGTTCTTAGTGGTTGCAAGTTGGCTGCAAGGCTGAAGCCTTGCCTAACGTTACCAGAGTTTTTTGTCTTTGCTTCCCCTCCCTTTATGGGAGGGGAATTTAAAGGGGAGGGTGATCTATGCAAGACACCGACCACCTGCGGTGGGGCAATTAACTCCTGTGATAGTTTTGCAGAAAAACATGGTTTGTCGAAAATTGGGAGAGATTTATGTTGGATAACGATATTACAAAAGTCTTTGCCATCCTTAAGAAGGAATACGCACGCTTTAAGACCCCGTATGTGACGGTCGTCTCCGAGGATACGCCAGAGGCTTTGCGCCCCTATCATGTGCTGGTTTCTTGTATTCTGAGCCTTCGGACAAAAGATAACGTTACGGCAGCGGCGACCAAGGGTATCCTTGCTATCGGCGATACGCCGGAGCTGGTCGCGGCCTTATCGACCGAGGTGATCGAGCGTGCGATCTATCCGGCGGGTTTCTACCGTACAAAGGCCGTTACGATCAAGAATATCTCCAGAGAGTTGGTCGATGACTATAACTCGGTCGTCCCGGATACCATTGAGGGCCTCCTGAAATTCAAAGGAGTCGGGCGAAAGACCGCCAACCTCGTCGTAACGCTTGGTTATGGTAAACCCGGCATCTGCGTCGATACCCACGTTCACCGCATTACCAATCATTGGGGCTATCTTTCCACCAAAACGCCCGATAAGACCGAGATGGTCCTACGTGTTAAACTCCCGAAAAAGTACTGGATACCGATCAATGATTATCTTGTAGCCTATGGCCAGAACCTCTGCAAGCCCGTCTCTCCGCACTGCTCGGAATGTAAACTCTATAAATATTGCGAGCGTATAGGGGTTAAGAAGAGTCGCTAGGGCTTTTGGTGCTTTCTTCGGTCTGGCGGAGTTATCGGTCTTTGTTCTATTGACTTTTCCCCTTGTAATGAGATAATATTTGTCCTGCTTTTAATAGGCATAAAACCATCTGTGGCGGGCTAGAGTGGCTAGTTAATTATGGAAACAGCACGATACATTGCGGTAGAGGGCCCGATAGGGGTCGGGAAGTCGAGCCTGACTGAGCTTTTGGCAAAAGAGCTTGGTGGTCGGACTTTAAAGGAAGAGGTCGAGGAGAATCCATTTCTCTCGAAGTTCTATGGAGATATAAAGAAGCATGCTTTTCAGACCCAGCTCTTCTTTCTACTCAGTCGTTATCAGCAGCAGCTTGGGCTTAATCAGGGTGAGCTATTTTCGACAAGTGTTGTCTCGGATTACCTCTTTGCAAAGGACAGAATATTTGCTTATCTGAACCTTGACGAGAATGAGCTTGGTCTTTACGAGCAGGTCTACAGGTTGCTGGATCAACAGATACCAAAGCCCGATCTTGTGATATACTTACAGGCGTCAGGTGATGTGTTGCGAGAGCGCATAATCAAGCGAAATAATGACTACGAGCAGGCAATAGACGATGGCTATATGGTGCGGCTCGTCGATGCCTATAACAAGTACTTTTTTTATTATACCGATACGCCTCTGCTCGTCGTAAATACGAGCCAGATAGATTTTGTTGAAAACCCCGCTGACTTATCTAACCTTGTTAAGGAGATAAAGTCGATTAAGGGTGGGGTGCAGCACTACATACCGCTTGGATCGGGCGCATAAGCCTGACCGGGACGAAAGCACGTACGGCCTGATTATTTGGGCTGAATCGTAGATTGAGAAGATCAGAGGACTCTGCTGTTTCGGGTATGTGTCTTTAGTGTGGTGGTATCTTCTTTTGTAGCCTTTCGTCCGCAGTGACGAAGGGCTTTTTTGTTTTTGGCACTGAGTCTGTTTTGAAGGGCAGATCTTGGTCGTAATCCAGGGGGCTATTTATGAAATAATGGACCCCTCACCTCAGTCCTCTCCCCACTTCTGTGTGGGGAGAGGAGGTAAAGGCAATGCCTTTTTGCGCTGGTTTTGCGGCTATGTTGGAGTTGTTTGGCAGGGTGGTGCGCACGGCAAAAGTCATGTTGAGGGATATGGCTTTCAATAAGTAAGAATTATCTTGATGGACTATGCCCTCACGCAGTGAGTGCGCACGGTAAAACTATTGATAAGGCTTGTTTTGTCCCGAAGGGACTATGCTCCCACGCATGTGGGTGCGCACGGCAAATGTAGGTTGATAGATTTAGCTTTCAATATGTAAGAACTATCTTGATGGACTTTGCCCTCACGCAGTGGGTGCGCACGGCAAGTTTATTAATAGGGTTTTTCACTTCCCCCTTTTGTAAAGGGGGATTGAGGTGCTTTAATATACTTTATAAAAACTCTGTATCTTAATTTGTAGTTCT
>CAZUFI010000220.1:0-2462 GCA_964618745.1 uncultured Thermodesulfobacteriota bacterium
GGGACTATAAGCAGTTGGCTGATTGTTATGGCGAGGATGAACAGGCTCACAGGAAGAAATGTCCCTGTGAACTTGCTCATAAAGCGTTGTTTCATTTATTTAGTAGCTCCGAGAAAAATAATAGTTATATGCTAACAAAATAGCTAAATTCCTGCTTTTCAGCATGATTTCTGTCGGATTCAAAGCTGTTACTTTAGATTATATCTCTATATTTGCTGTCGTGCAATACCCTCAGTACGTATACCTTTTTGTTGATTTATCTTATAGGTTATCTGCCCGATTGCAATATTAACGGCATGCCCTCTGGGGAGAAAAGGTATTGGCACAATGCGTCTGGTGCCAAGTCTTTTGAGTTGCCTTTTTAGTCCTTTGTGCGCCCTGTCTATTGTGAGTCCTTTTGAAAAGGCCTTGATGGCAAGGTCTTTTTTCTTTGCCAGCAGGTAGATCTTGCCAAGGTTTAAGAAGAGATCGGGGCTGTAGAAGCCACGTTTTACAGCTTTTTTGCAGACATTGGCGGCGATCTTGGCATCTTTCCTGTAGGCTGCCACGCAGAGTGCGTAGTAGGATGCAGCTACTGGATCATTATTGTAGCACTCACCGATCTCAAATAAATCCAGTGCCTCTTTAAACCTACACTTCTTTGTCAGTCCTATTGCTTTTTCAAGCGGATCAACCATTATCATCTGCAACTCCTTTGCCTTTAAGCCGGTAGTTACAAAAAAACCGCCAGCAGGTGAATAATGCAACCTTTGGCGGTTCGACAAGCGTAGTAGAGAAGATTAACCCTACCTTAGCCTCGTAACTCTGCGCCCCAGAGTTTCCTCTGGTTAGCTCTGAGCAAAGGATTTACTCGAAAACTACTTATTATTATACTAGTTACCGTGAACTTTGTCAAAAGTACTAAAGACTGCATTATTGATAGGTCTTTAGTGTGTCTCTTGTTAACTAACCGATAGAAAGAAATACACCTTGGTCGGGCTCTTGAGGTTGATATTTACGGGGAATAGCTTGTCAGTCTAAGTTGTTGTTTTTAAATGATTTTATGGTTCTGTATCGGTTTGTGATTGAATTTATGGCTAAAGTAATAAGGATTTATGGTCGATAATAACGGTAGAGGGATTGTTGTGACAGAGGTGTGGGTGATTTACAGCCGGTCTCTCTAAGTTAAGGCAAGCTCCTCTGTTGCGTGGCGACCCAATCTAGGAAGGAGCGGGGTTATAGATATGGATATCGAATGTAATGCAATTGTATGGAAGAAGAAAGATAGGTATCTCTCTATCTGTCCTGAGCTTGGCATTTCGAGTTTTGGTGTGGATGTCAAAGAGGCGGTAGAGAATCTGGTTATGGGAATGAACGGTTACTTTGACGGCAATGACTCTTGTGTACTTCATGTGGAGGTCAAGGACGATTATGCAGTGGAGTTCGATATATTTGACGATACGGATGATGATGGAGCGTTGCTATGTTAGGTCGCAGATTAGAAGGAATCGCTAGAAAGTTATCTTTTATCTTTTTTGATCTATCTTTTAGACTAGGAGTCTCTGGGCGGCGGCCTCTGAGATGCCTATCGTTCCGAACTGGCCATCAAAGCCGGGATTTATCTCAAGGTCTCCGGCCCGTACGCATAGAATCGCAGAGGCGATCTCGCTAGAGGTTATATCTCTGAGTTCGCTCTCGGTCTTATCTAAGAGCACGGTAAATTCATCTGTGCTATCTGTTATCCGCATATATTCTTTTTGAACCCCTTTAGTACCTACTCCGCGCCCCATAGAGGCGGCTATTATCTCTTGCAGTGGTACGAGTTTTTTTGATGGCAGTGCGGCTGTGGTGGCCTCGTCCTCGGATCTGTCCGCAAGCTCTTCGACGCGGCTAAGGACTCCGACGGTGACTTGGCGTTCGCATTTGGGGCAGATACCTCGTGCTGCGATGGTCTCTTTCGGGGTTAGCATGACCCCGCAGTCCCGGTGGCCGTCGCTGTGGTACTTACCTTCTTCGGGGAAGAACTCTAATGTTGATACAATTCGGCCCTGGCCCTGTTTTTTAATAGCTCCCGTAACCTCAAGGTAGTCCATCTCTGCCTCGAAGATCGTCGCCTCACGTCCTAATTTTGCAGGCGAGTGGGCATCCGAGTTCGAGATAAGCGAGATATTATCTAGCATCGAGACGCGCCGGTTCATCTCGGGGTCTGATGAAAGGCCTGTCTCTATGGCAAAGATATGTTGCGTCATATCGCCGAAGCATTCTTCGATTGTATCAAAGCCTGATTTACTGCCAAAGATCGAGAACCAGGGAGTCCATGCGTGCGCCGGGATTAGCATCGCATCCGGCGATGCGTTAAGGGCGATCTTTAGGAGTTCTTTGGCCGAGAAACCAAAGATCGGGCGACCGTCCGAGTTGACGTTACCACGGCGTGCGAGTTCTGTATTCATTTTGCGGACGGCCTCAATAGAGGGCGCAAATAT
>CAZUFI010000221.1:0-2412 GCA_964618745.1 uncultured Thermodesulfobacteriota bacterium
CGGCCTTTTTATCCTTTAAAAAGTCATTAAGGCCGGTTGTATCATCCAGCGCATCGCACCACTCGATATATCGACCGATATAAAGGGCAAGGCGTGTAAACCTCTCGATCTTTTCATAAGAGCTGCCGAGCTTGGCCTGAAAGACAACACCCTTCAGGGCCTGAACCTTATCTGTCAGCGGCGTTGCTATATCCTTATCAAAATAAAATTTGGCATCACTCAGGCGTGCCCGCAGAACCCGTTCGTTTCCGCTACGTACGACGGCCTCGTCCTTGACCCGAGTATTTGCTACGGTTATAAAGGCCGGTAATAGCCCGTAACCGTCCTTGGCCTCTGCGCCGTCCTTGGCCTGAACTGAAAAATAACGCTGATGCTCACGCATGGCATTTATGATAATCTGCGCAGGTAACTCAAGATACTCCTCTTCAAAAGAACCCCTGATAACGACCGGATATTCGACAAGATTTACGACCTCTTCTACAAGCCCCTTATCCTCCAGAACCACACCGCCTGCGCCCTCTGCCTCCCTAGCGATACCGTCTAATATCACCATCCTGCGTTCATCTATATCTGCTATCACCAGATTATCTTTTAACTTATCAAGGTAATCGCCTACTGTTTTTATCTTTATAGCCTTTCCCGCACCACGCGCAATAAACCTATGGCCAAATGTCACATTACCGCTTTCAATATGCCCATGATTAAAAGAGACGGTCTTACCACCGTAGACAGCTAATATCCAGTGAAGAGGGCGTGCAAAGGTCATATCGTAATCAGCCCAGCGCATAGCCTTTGGAAAGCTCAACGCACCGATAACACCGCATAAGAGTTCAGGCAGTAACTCTGCGGTTTTTCTACCTTTTACCTCTTTTACGGCATAGAGGTACTCGCCCTTATCGTCCTTTACGACACGAAGGTCACTTGCCTTTACACCGCTACCTCTGGCAAAGCCCTCCAGAGCCCTTGTCGGGTTACCGTCCTTATCATAGGCGGCCTTTATGCTTGGCCCTCTGGACTCGACCCTACGATCCGGCTCTTTTTCTTCCAGACCTTCGACGATCACGGTGAGCCTTCGGGGTGTGCCAAGCGTGCGTATCTGGCCATACTCAAGGCCACCCTCTGTAAAACCCTTTTGTAAGGACGACGCCAGAGCTGCCAGAGCAGGCTTTATAAAACCCGCCGGTATCTCCTCAGAGCCTAGTTCAAATATAAGATCCTTTGCCATATAAACTTCCTTACCGATTACCGCTCGATAGAGCAGCATCTTGGTTTAAATTTTCCTACAGATACAATAATTTACCAGAAAATAAGGTTTTTTCAAGGGTATTTTACAGATCAAGAACCAACAAATGTCACCTTTCGCCATATTTACGGGCCTTTACCACCCGGACCGCCTTATAAAAACCTTGACAATCGCCTCCAAACCCGTTACATTTATATATTCTAATACGCAAGAGGAGAACGTTAATACAATGAAGACATTTTACCCGACCCCAAAAGAACAGGTTATCAAAGAATGGTTCTTGGTCGATGCAGAAGGAAAAAATCTAGGCAGGCTTGCAGTAAGCATTGCCACTATACTCAAGGGCAAGCATAAGCCATCATACTCTCAGAGTGTGGATATGGGTGACCACGTAGTTGTAGTCAACGCCGATAAGATAGCCGTAACAGGCAAGAAACTTGAGGACAAGAAGTACTACAGGCACAGCGGCTACATAGGCAGCATCAAGGAGACGACCCTTGAAGAGCTTATGGATGATAAGCCAACCGAGGCCATAACACGCGCGGTAAAAGGTATGCTTCCTAAAAACAGAATAGGCAGAGCAATGCTCCTCAAGCTTAAGGTATATGCCGGAGCAGAGCATCCGCACCAGGCACAGGCCCCTGTCCCAAGGCCAGAGCATCTGGTAGAGAAACAAATTCAAGGAGGCACTAACTAATGCCAGAAATTGATGAATATATCGCAGTAGGAAGACGCAAGACCTCGGTAGCAAGGGTTCGTATGCTTACAGGTAGCGGCGCTATAATAGTAAACAAGAAGCCAGTTGAGGAGTACTTCACCCGTGAGGTCCTAAAGACCGATCTTCGTCGTCCTCTTGAGATATCAAAGATGCTTGGCAACTTTGACATAAAGGTTAATGTAAACGGCGGCGGGCCGACTGGACAGGCCGGTGCTATCAGGCACGGTATCTCTAGGGCACTACTAGAAGTAGATCCAGAGCTCAGGGCTACACTAAAGGCAGCAGGCTTCCTTAAGAGAGACCCACGCATGAAAGAGCGTAAGAAATACGGCCAGAAGGGCGCGAGAGCAAGGTTCCAGTTCTCAAAGAGATAAGCTTCTCTCATTAATTAGCAAACTTCCAGGGGAAGGCCATAGGGCCTTCCCCTTTTTTGTGCTCGCCGCACGGCAAA
>CAZUFI010000222.1:0-2274 GCA_964618745.1 uncultured Thermodesulfobacteriota bacterium
CCATAGCCGTAGCCGCCTGCCCGCTCTGCACCGATTGCCTGTCCGTACCGTCAACTATCGTAGCCGAGGACTCGGAAAGCCCGGAGGTTGCCATTGCAACATCCTCCGAAGAGTTCCGTATCTGCCCCATTATATCGTTAAGGTTTCTCTTCATAGAGTTTAAAGCACCGGCGAGCCTACCGATCTCGTCACGACCTGTAATCACAAGGTCAGGGGAGCTCAAATCCTTTTCAGCCATAGTCCCTGCAAACTCGACAACAGCAGATATAGGCCTTATTATAGAGCGCGTAACCAGAACCATTGCGCCAATGGCTACCATGAAGGCAAGGACTACAAAGACACCCAGGGTCTTTACCATATTGTTAATCCCCTGCATGGACTCGGCCTCATACATACCAACGGCCTTGTTCATCTGTACTACAACATCAGAGTTGATCCTGAGCAGTGAGCTCATTGCCTTGAGGTACCTGGACGAGTTAACAACATTATCATCTAATATGCTTACCTCTTTCTTCATCTTAAGCCACAACTTGTCTACTACATTAAGCTGCTCTACAATAACTGAGCTAGATGGCGAACTCAGTGCTATAAAGCGTTTCATAGAAAAGTCCAGTGGCGCATCCCCGCCGGAGATAAGGGCTGCGAGAGTCTTTTCAAAGACCTGAGCAGTACGTTCATAAGGTCTGAGCCACCCTGCCCCACCGCTGCCAAGCACCCCGCCAATGCCACTTATTTCTACCGGCACAGGGATACTTACAATAAGGACACCCATAAGATCGCCAAGCATGAAGTCTCGCTTTGCGCTACCCGGGTGGGCGTTATGACAGTTAACACAGGCCGTAGCCCCTGCGATATCAGGTGTTGCGTAGCGCAGCACGGACTTTCCTTTATAGGTCATAAACCTGAAGTAAGGCTCATCCTTATTGGCCAGCAGCGCATTGAAGGCATTATCTTCAAACTCACTGCGCAGCCCCTTATCTTTATTAATATTCCAACGACTCAGAAGATCATAACTATATACGCCGCCCTGATTGATCTTTGCAGATACCTCTTGAACAAAGGTAGCGGGAAGCGGCACACCGCCTCTAACCGCTTCCCAGTCTCGTGCGGGCTTAAAGCCGGGCAACTCTTTTTTGAGCTTACCAATAACGCTCTGGGTGTACTTTGCACGGTCTTCTTTAATCTGAATAGTAGCGATATTGGCGGCCTTAACAGCACTGTTTTTGACCTGAATCGGGATCATCTCAGCAAAAAGCTCTTTAGTGTACTTCTGGGCAAGCATCCTCTGCCTGCCGGCCAGATTAATAGTGCCGGAGTCTTTCTTTAATGCATTAACCGAATAAATAGTTACTCCAACAGCAATTAAAATTAAAAATAGAAATGCACCGATAACCGCAATTAGCTTTAGCTTAATACTCATAGCTGGACCTCCTCGCTGAGATTCCTTCAACACAAGCTGAACAGAAAGAGAGTAGAACCAAGAGTAGGGTATAAGCAGATACTTATGCGAATGAAGCGGAGTATAGTGAAGATGATTGAATTATAAAATATAACTGATATAGCTATATCGCCACATTGAACAAAAACTTTAGCCAGCAAAGAAGTACCAAGCGAGATATCGGCAAAAGATTCAACTAAAGAGGTAAGACAGTTAAATCTTTATATAATAAGATCTAAAACAGAAGAAATCTAACTTCCCAGCCACAGATTCAATCTACAAAAAGACAAGACAATCAAACAGAAAGTAATAAAACCACAGACCGACTCGATTATAGATCGAGCCGGTCTACCCGGCTCTGAAGGTTTCATCATCCTTCTTACGATTAAAGCTCACTATGTTTTTCTCCCCATCCGTGCTCGCTAGTCCTTTGTCCCCGGTGTCCCCGGCATCGGAAATGTCGCTGGTTACGGAAGGCCCATCGGTAGAAAGAATAAAGGTTCCAACCAGCTTTTTAAGATCATCGACGACCATATTAAGGTCTGTAGATGCATCTGAGACCTCTTTTATCCCATCGTTATTTTCAGTGGCAACCTGAGCGATACCAAATATATTGGAAGTTATCTCCTCCCCTGTCGCACTCTGCTGCTCAGCGGCCGTAGCGATCTGGCGAACCATATCGGTTACTCTATCAACGCTTGATACGATCTGCTGGAGAGATTCTCCCGCCTCACTGGCAAGCTGCACGCCTTCTTCGACCTGCTTTGTGCCCTCATGCATAGAGGTCATAGCACCTCTTGTATCGGCCTGAATCGTCTTGATCATATCGGCGATCT
>CAZUFI010000223.1:0-2220 GCA_964618745.1 uncultured Thermodesulfobacteriota bacterium
GCTTGCGGCCTTTATGACACGCGCCCTTAGTCTGTTTTTTATCTCTTCTACATCTGCAGTCATGGCTTTTAATACCTTTAGGTTAAGATCAGATTGCTTTGTAGCTTCGGGGCTCTGCCCTTGCGCTTCTCTCAATGACAATGCGCAGGGTATAGTCCTGTAAAGATACTCGAAAAATTCAAAAAGAGAGGTTTTGTTATTTAATCTTCCCCCTTTGTAAAAGGGGGACTGAGGGGGATTTTCTGTATAATTACCACCGCAGCGATATTCTTGTTTACCTATATGGCCAGCTATGATCGCATGCTTTACATTTTAGGTTTTTCTTTGGTGCTATAATCGGAAAGCCCAGAAGCAGCCAGCTTACAAAGGCCCCTCGCTTATCGGTAGAGAACTCCAGATCGTCGCTGCCGCACTCAGAGCACGCCGGAAGAGCACTCGGTATATCCTCGGCACTCTCGGGTGGCGAGGCATCGGTATTCAGAATCTTTCTCGCATCTTCAAGCTCTGATTCAAGGACCTTTACACGTACTCCTCCGATCAGGTTAGAGTACATCCAGTTCATAGTAACGGTATGTTCGTCGCAGACTACGGCCTCTATGCCCGAGGCCTCAAGGGTTGCGGCGAGCAGGTGCGCCTCGACTGCTGTGCTGAATGACGCTACGGTCTTTAGTTCGTCTTGCATTGTAAGGTCCTATTCTGATTTTTTTATTTATACTGTGTAAAAATACACCCTCTGCTTTATCCCATTCCATTATGGGAGGGGAAGAGAAGAATAGACCCTAGAGTAAAACCAGTAGCTGTTCTAGATTTATGGTAAGGCAAGTAAGATTTATCTAAAACAAATTAAGTCCTTTCTCCACCACCATCCACCCCCATTCTTGGGAGGTCTACGCAACATACGGGTTGGTGTGCGGGGTTTTAAATTTATATCTTATCTCCGATATGCACGGCGGCTATTCCGCCAAAGAGGTTATAGTAGCGTACGTTAAATAGCCCGGCCTCTTCCATTATTTTTTTAAGCTCCTGCTGTGGCGGAAACTTTCTGATAGATTCATGCAGGTATGTATAGGCATCTTTATTGCCTGTGATGCGTTCACCGATCATCGGGATAAGGTTTGATGAATAGATATCATAGATCTTTTTAAAGGCCGGGTTTTTTGGATGCGAAAACTCCAGGCATATCACTCGCCCTCCGGGGCGGGCCACGCGCGTCATCTCGGAGAATGCCCTATCCAGATGCGTTACGTTTCTTACGCCAAAGCCGATAGTTACGCAGTCGAATGTATTGTCCTCAAAGCTGATCTCTTCGGCATTTCCCTGGACAAAATTAATGCCTTTTACAAAGCCTTTATCAATGCAACGCTCCGCACCGACCTTCAGCATCTCGTGGTTTATATCGAAGACAACGACCTCGCCCTCTGTTGTAACTCGCTCCGCCATTAGCATCGCAATATCAGCGGTACCTCCTGCGACATCGAGCGCGCGGTCACCTTTGCGAAGCCCGGTCTTGCCGGCGACGAATCTTTTCCAGAGCCGGTGTACGCCGCCGCTCATAAGGTCGTTCATAAGGTCGTACTTCGATGCGACCGAGGTGAAGACCTCATTTACTCGCCTCTGCCGGTCATGCTCTGCGACCTCTTCGTAGCCAAAGCTAACCTTCTTATCTTCTGTGGTTTTATCTGTCATTTTATCTTCCTCGCTAGATTCCAAGCTCTCTCCTTCTCCGCTCTCTTCTGTGCGTACTCCAGAGCCTGAGCCCTAAGACCCCGGAGATTATATAGCCAATCGTCGCCGGATAGGGAAGCCCAAGAAAACTTGGTACGCCGCCGGCAAAGACGGCAATGAGCGTCGATGATAATATTACCGAGGCAAGAACCAGCCCGCCCGTGATGCTTCGCCCTGTCGCCGCGATCTCGCCGGATAGCCCGTCTATGCCGTGGTGGATAAAGCCGATCTTCAGTTCGTCCTTAAGCGTTGTCTTCAGGAGCGTATGCAGCTGGCTCGGCAGATCCAGTATAGTAGAGCCGAGATCATGGACAAACTCTCGTCCGCCCTCAATGTAGTTGCCGGGCGAGAACTTTTCTTTGATCATCCATTTTGTGACCAGAGGTTTTGCGACCTCCCACATATTTATATCCGGGTAGAGCTGGCGACCGACACCCTCGATGATTACCATTGATTTCTGTAAGAGAAGAAGGTTTGGCTGAAGCGTCATCTCAA
>CAZUFI010000224.1:0-2186 GCA_964618745.1 uncultured Thermodesulfobacteriota bacterium
CCGTCATAGTCCCAGTCTATCGCCCAAGAGTCAATCAGTGCGAGCGGGTCTTTCAAGAGTTCTTTCGGGATACCTAGAGACGCCTCCTTATCCGGCCTATAGGACTTTAAAGAAATCTCGATTAGGTAGTTACCGTCTTTATCTTGCTTAATGACTGGTTTTTTGATTGTGAGGCGAGCCTCTTTAGAGGCGAGCCTTGGAGGTTTTTTGGGTGAGCTTGGGGCTGCGGTCTTCTCTGGGTGTTGTTCAAGGCACTCGACTGTGAAGGCCTCTTTCGTGATATCTGCGAGTCTGTCTTTGGCGATCTGCATACCTATCGGCCCGGCCTCTACGCTGGTCCACCTGCGACCGAGCTCTGCTGCTGCGACAGCCGTCGTCCCGGAGCCACCGAAAAAATCACAGACCATATCACCCTTATCGGTTGCGCATTCAATAATACGCTTAAGAAGAGCAACGGGCTTCTGCGTGCCATAGCCGGTGCGTTCTTTAAGGGGGCTGTGCATGGCATCGGCGATATCGTCCCATAGGTCTCCGACCGGGCGTTTTTCTACTACGAACCCGTCGCGCTCCTCCAGGAAATATTTTATCCTGACCTTGCCGGAGCGCGTCCTGTGGACGCGGTCTTCTTGTTCAAGCCTCTCGATACTTTTGTCTGTATAGTCGCCGCGCGGTGCGGTCTTAAAGAAACGACCGTCCGTGTCTTTCCTGAACCCTTTGGCGCGAGCCTGCGTTTCCGTTAAGAGGTCTTCTGTATATATTTTTTTAAGTTTTGCTTTTTTTGTCTTCCCGTAAATAAATATAGTATCGTGGTTTCTGGCGAACTGGCCGGAGGTCGCCTTTGCCCCCCGCCCTCCGTAGTGCCAGATGATCTCGTTTAGAAAGTTCTCATGGCCGAAGATCTCATCGAGCAGGATACGTATCAGCCCGCTTGCTCGCCAGTCGCAGTGGACAAAGATCACGCCTGTCTCGGTCAGAAGCTCATGCATGAGCTTGAGTCTCGGGGCGAGCATATCCAGATATTCCTTGCGAGACCACCTGTCGCCGTATGCCTTCTGCGTTATTGTCTTATCATTGATCGTTATCTTATGTGTGTAGTCGGCCTTGGATAAAAATGGCGGGTCTATATAGATTAGTTCTGCGCCTTCGCCGAGGCCTTCTCGTAAGAGTGCCTTTATTACCTGAAGGTTGTCGCCGTGAATGAGTCGGCTGGTTGGCTTTGCGTTTTTTTTGCGGTCGTCAAAGGGTATTGGCAGGACGAGTTCTTTTATGCGTAGTGGTTGCCGTTGGGTCTTGTCTATACCGGGCTTGCCGCTAGTTAAGGCCAGCTCCCTGGAGCTCCACTCAAGCCTTACATTGTCTATGATTTTCTTGGCCATCAGGGCTAACTACTCCAGTCTTTACTACTCAAGACCTTACTATTCAAGGTCTTTGCGTTTTATATTCAGCTCTTTTATCTTCTTTCTGAGTGTGTTTCTGTTTATGCCGAGTAGCTCTGAGGCCTTGACCTGATTGAAGCGGGTCTTGCGCAGGACGAGCCTTATCAAGGGGCGTTCCATAAAGGGCATGATGGAGTCGTAGAGCTCTTGCGGTCCAGAGGTAGAGGTCCTGTCTATAAAGGGTTCGAGGCGACGCTCTATTATATCCTCGATGGATTCCTGCGCCGGGCGGAGCTTTGGCAGCTTTATATCGTCGGGCGAGAGAACTAGATTTGGCGAGAGAAGCACGGCTCGTTTCAGTATGTTTTCAAGTTCGCGTACGTTGCCGGGCCAGTTATAGGTCTCAAGGTCGGTCAGTGCCTTCTTTGAGATCTTACGCATATCAAGGTTCATTTCATCACAAAAGCTTCGCAGGAAGTGATCTGCCAGAAGCGGAATATCTTCCTTTCTTTTTCGCAACGGCGGTAGCTTCATGCGTACGACATTTAGTCTGTAGTAGAGGTCTTCGCGAAACCGGCCTTCACTAACGGCCTTTTCCAGATTCTGATTGGTCGCTGCTATTATCCTGATATCAACCTCCAGTAGTTCCTTGCCACCGAGGCGATAGAACTGCATATCCTGTAGGGCTCGCAGCAGCTTTGTCTGTAGTTTCTTGTCCATCTCGCCGATCTCGTCGAGAAAGAGCGTGCCGCCGTGAGCGAGCTCGAACTTGCCTTTTTTAAGCGAGGTAGCGCCGGTAAACGCTCCTTT
>CAZUFI010000225.1:0-2181 GCA_964618745.1 uncultured Thermodesulfobacteriota bacterium
CATTGCTATAAACATATCCATAAAGAGCTTGAAATCAACGTTTCGGAAGAGAAAATAGAGGATTGCAACACTTACTACGGCCTTTACTATAATCAAGCGAAGTTTCTTCATTTGCCTCGAAGTTTTTTATCCTCTTTTGTAAGTCTTTGTATCCTTTTCGGAAATTACTAGATATAACTTGTGTAAGTTTACCTTAAAAACCGCAAGAAATCTTTTTAAAAACCACTTCTAGCAAGAATCCAGAGACGGTCTACCTTCTCCAAGGTCATTTATTATCCAATCCACGCCGTCCATTAGGTTTTGTGCCACATAATCAGGCTGAAGTTCTAGCTTAGCCAGCTCCTTGCTGCCATAGCCGGTAAGGACCATAATGGCCTTTGCCCCGGCCCCGCGCGCCGCGCCCATATCAGAGACCTTATCTCCTATAAAATAGGCCGGCAGACCGTCAAGATCGTGCTCACGTACTGCCTGCTCGATAAGGCCCGTCTCAGGTTTTCTGCACCGACATCCCTCGTCCGGCCTGTGAGGGCAATAATATATCGCATCCAAGGCACCGCCATGGTCTTTTATAATCTCTGAGACCCTTGCATTTACGGCAAAAAGATCGCTCTCGGTAAAATAACCCCTGCCAATCGCCGACTGGTTACTTATGACAATCGCCTTTAGACCAGCACCGTTCAGGGCCTTTATCGCCGCTGCCGCACCGTCCAGTAAAACAACCTCATCAGGGTTGCTCAGATACCCCGGGTCATGATTTATCGTCCCGTCACGATCCAGATAGACTACGCCTCTTACTGCTCTTGCCATCACGCCTCCGAGCCAGTGCCGGAATCGGCTTTAGAGCCGGAATTGGCATTAAAGCCAGAACTGGCCACGGACTTTGCCAATAGCCCAACAGAGGCTGCGTATAGCTCCTGCGCCGAGATAGTCTTCATGCAGTTATAGTGCCCAAAAGGACACTCTCTCTTAAAACAAGGACTGCACTCAATCTTCTTATATAAGACCTTTACACAACGGCCAAGAGGGCCGGTAAGGGCAGTTGAAGTAGATAGGAATATCGCTGCCGTCGGCACGCCAAGGGCAGCTACCACATGCATAGGCCCCGAATCATTGGTAATAAAGAGCCGCGTCCTACCTGCTATAGCTATAAATTCCCTAAGGCTTGTTTTTCCGGCAAAGTTAACGTGCTCTATACCGCCGCTTGTCAGACTCATCGAGAGTGCAGTGCTGACCTCTATATCATCACCGCCACCGAATATCACAGGGGTTAGATTACGCTCTCGGGATAACCTCTCCAGCACCTCGTGATAACGCTCTATCGGCCATCTTTTGGCAGGGCCAAAGCTTGCACCCGGGGCGACCCCGACCATCGCGGTATCGGAGTCCAGGCCATACTCAGCCATTACCACAAGGGCTCGCTCCGCATCGTCGCGTCCAATACTTACCTGCGGCAATTCCAGTCCATCTAGGGATAGATCCAGCCCCAGCTCTTTGATGATATTCAGGTAATAAAAAACCTGGTGCTTTTTTGAGATATGCTCGTCAAAGTCTATCGGTTGAGTCAAGAGAGGAGTACGCAGGTCGCGTGCGTAACCCACGCGCTTTGGTATGCCTGCCATAAATGCAATAAGGGCCGCCTCAAAGGCATTCTGAAACAAGACCGCCATCTGAAACTTACGGGGCCTGAGTTGATTAACAAGCCGGAACTTTCCTGAAAAACCAGAATGAGGGCCGCTCGGATCGTACTCGATAACATCCTTTACGATCTTTTCTTTACTAAGGTATAACGGCAGGGTGCGCGCCTTTGCCAGGACGGTTATATCGGCCTCTGGATAGAGCCTTTTCAGAGCATGAAGCCCGGGCATGGATATCACCGCATCCCCTATCCAGTTAGGGACACGAACCAGGATTCTCTTTATTATATCTTTATCTGGCATAACCTCTTAAAAACACCTCTTTATCGTAGATCAAGGGTTAAATTTATCACAAAGATCAATAAAAAAGCAACCAAATGAAAGATTAAAAAAAACATTACCTTGACACAATACTATCCGTTTAATATAGAAAAACCACATCCTAATGAGCAACGTGGCACTGATAACGGCTATAAAATAAATCCCTGTAAGACTACCTTCTCGCCTCACACGACTGGCAGATCTTTGGTTTCGTAAAATCTCCCTT
>CAZUFI010000226.1:0-2174 GCA_964618745.1 uncultured Thermodesulfobacteriota bacterium
ATAGCAATGAACCCAAAAGACAAAAAACTCAAGACCCATCTCGACCGTCTTTACTCTACCTTTGACGAGAGCTATCTCTCAAGTGACCCGCTCGTCTTTGTCCACGATTTTACAAAAAAACTCGACCAGGAGATCGTCGGCCTGCTGGCATCCTCGCTTGCCTATGGACGCGTCGATACCATAAAGAAAAGCATCAAGAAGATCCTCTCCCTTATCGGGGGCGCACCATCTGAGTACGTCCTCTCGCTCGACCCGAAAAAAGAAATAAAAAAATTCGCGAGCTTCAAGCACCGCTTCAATGACGGGCGCGACGTCCTGTGCCTCTTATATATAATGCGACAGATGATAGAGAATAACGGCAGCATAGGCGCGTTTTTCATGGACGGCTACAACCCCGAAGCCGCAAATATCAAAGATGCTCTCACCTCTTTTACCGAGAGGGCGCTCTTGCTCGATAGCGCAGGCCTCTACGGAACAAAAAGCATACCCAAGAAGGCCTATCTGCGCTTTTTCTTCCCATCACCCAAGAGCGGCAGTGCCTGCAAGCGGCTGAACCTCTATCTCAGATGGATGATTCGATGCGATGACAAGCTGGATCTCGGTCTCTGGAAAGAGATCTCTCCATCAAAGCTGATAATACCGCTGGATACCCATATAGCACGCATATCAGGGCTGATCGGACTTACCAAAAGAAAAAGCCCGGGCTGGTCAATGGCCGAGGAGATTACCGAGTCTTTAAAACGACTCGACCCGAAAGACCCGATAAAATACGACTTTGCCATCTGCAGGCTCGGGATATTAGAAGAATGTACGGCTATAAACGATCCCATCAACTGCAAAAAATGTCGAATCCAAGGGATTTGCATCAAAAAATAGACAAAAAGATACTTAAGGCAATAATCTCATTCCTAAATCACCGTTAACCAAGAAAAAAATTGACACCCCAGACTCTGTGCGGTAACATTTTAAATTGTAAAAGGTAATGATAAAGGAGCTTGCAGTGCAAATCCAAGAGGCATTCAGTCTAATCAAGGACGATATAGAGCGGGTAGAAGAGGAGTTTAAACGTAACCTCTCCTCGGATGTCTATCTGATTAAAAAGATCGGTGAATATATCCTCTCAAGCGGTGGAAAGCGATTTCGCCCACTTATTCTGCTGCTGGCAAGCCGCCTCTGCGAGAACAAAAAATCCAGCCACATACCGCTTGCCGTTGTAGTCGAGTTTATCCACACCGCAACTCTTCTACACGACGACGTAGTTGATAACGCAGTCCTTCGGCGCGGCAATACATCTGCAAACGAGCTATGGGGTAATGGCGCAAGCGTTCTGGTCGGAGATTATCTCCTCTCTAAATCTTTTCACCTGGCCGTTGGCCAGGGCAATCTCAGTATCCTTGAGACCCTCTCCAGAACCACGACACGCATGGCCGAGGGCGAGGTCCTGCAACTAATAAAGCACTCAGATATAAATACGACCGAGCAAGAATACCTCGATGTCATAACCTTCAAGACCGCCGTCCTATTCTCGGCTGCCTGTGAGATCCCGGCGATTCTCGCCGAGAGTTCCGATGAAGATAAGGCTGCACTATCGAGCTTTGGAATGGAGCTTGGCATAGCCTTCCAGCTTATGGACGATTGCCTTGACTACACCTCACGAGACGAAGAGCTTGGCAAGGCCGTTGGCAACGATCTTAAAGAAGGCAAGGTAACATTACCGCTGATAAAGACCTATAAAGACGCAACAGAAGAAGAAAAGATAATAATAAAAAATACAATCGAGGCAGACGAACTCAGCCCTGAAAAACTCAAAGAGATACAAGACCTTATCGGTAAATACAAGGGCATCGAGTATACAACCGGCTTTGCAAAAGAACGCATCAAAAACGCAAAGGCAGCCCTTGAGACCTTCCCGCCATCAACAGAGAGGACCTCACTTGAGGCCGTCGCCGAGTACGTAATCGAGAGAAAAAAATAAAGACCTGCCTATCTCCTTGCTCCTTCAATGCAGAATAAAAAAACCCGTAGGTTGGGTAGAATATAGCGAAATCCAATAGCTGCGCAATAGCACCCCCCTCCTTTTTTACAACATAAGGACACAAAAGATAATTTATGGACAATAAAAATAAAATCATAAAGATACTCAACACCCTCGAAAAGACGATGCCGGATGCCAG
>CAZUFI010000227.1:0-2153 GCA_964618745.1 uncultured Thermodesulfobacteriota bacterium
GATAGAGACGGCGGGGTATTTTGATTACACGGATTTTAAAGAAAAGATATTGCCGTATCTCGATCTGATCTACTACGATATAAAATTCGCTGAAGCTCAGATGCACTGCAGGTACACGGGTAAGTCAAATGATCTTATCCTCGCAAACCTGAGACAATTGACGAGGGATATTGAATTGACAGGTAGTGGCGCTCGGCTTCAGGCAAGGATTCCGCTTATTCCCGGTATAACGACAGGTAGAGAAAACCTCACGGCAATTGTTGGTCTTTTAAAGGATGCTGGGGTGGAGGAGGTATCACTGCTGCCGTATAATCCGCTGGGCTTTGAGATGTTGCCAAAGCTCGGGCGAGAGCCTACGGATTTGCCAATCGGCTTTATGAGGCCAGAGGAAGAGAAAGAGGTCTTTGATTTATTTAAGTCCATACTTGATCAGAGTTGCGCAGGACAGGAGTTTTAAGAGAGGGTGTGTATCAATTGATAGCGGCAGGAAGGAGTTGCTATCTGACTGTTTATATATTTACAGAGAAAGGTCTTTAATTATTCTAAGTAACCTTAATAATGACTGGAGGTTTTGATGTCAAATATTGATCTGGTTCGTGATGATAGTAAGAGCCGTAAGCGCAGCGCAGAAGCCAAGCTAGACCGCCCCTTTACCTTTATGGCGGGCTTCGACAACAAAGCGCCTCTTTACCGAGAGATTATAGAAAAAGATATGCAGGGGATGACCAACCCCTTGCAGCTAATGAAGAGTTACGAGGCCAAGCTCTCGAAGAAGATATCATACGGGAATATAGATAAGAAGCTCGACTGGTTATTTGAGAACGGCAGAGTGCCTAAGGCACTTGACGGATATTATCACGGTATAACCGTTGGGATGAAGACGGGCTTTGATAGCTATACGCTCCTGGATACTATCCGTAGTAAATTTAAGCTAGGTAAGGATCTTGATCCGACCCAGCTCTTTCACGCAACGCTGCTCTCTAAAAGCACGCCGTGGGCCGGGAAGAACTTTAAGAAACTAACGCGCGAGAAGGTCTCAGAGCTGACAGGTGGTTTTGATAAAGGAAGCAAGACAACGTACCTTGGCATAAATTCATTTAGAAATGAAGAGAAAGGTATTTTAAATAATATTGCTGTGTTTTTGTTGCCGGCGATTATCGAGACCGATAGTGTCGCCCGCCCAACCGGTGAAAAACAGAGTTCATATATATACGGTAAGGGTGGGCTCTTTATCGCAAAGAAAGAAAAATCAGTAGACCCTAAAGCACCTGATAAAGAGGTCATGGCACTTAATTATCGCTGGGACGCACTAGATAACAAGCTGCCCAATACCTTGCTGGTTGACGAGATCGTCGAGATCTCCAAGGGGCTTTGTCTTGGCAAGCTTTACTTTTCGACGGCGGCCCGTTCCTTTGTAAAGGATTATGATCCGAGTGTTGATAAGAAGGACTATAAGTATCGTAATTTTGGTTATTTTCTTTTGATGGACGACTCCTGGTTGCACGAGAAGAATATGCTCTTCCCCGAGCTTGCCTATAAGATGGCCGATGACCTGCCTAAGAAGTTTACGACCTTCTGTTTTGAGGATAAGAAAAAAGGCAAGGCAATAAGGGCAAAGGCAAAGCTATCTAAAGAGAGGACTGTGCTGCATTACATGCGCGATCTCTCTAATGGAATTAAAGAAGGGCCTGCTACCGAGGATAAATACTTTAAAGATGTACATAATCTTTTTGTAAGCGCAGAGCGTCCCGATGGCATAGAGGGTTACCTGCGAGGCGGTGTGGTCGCCTTAAAGCGCGGCGGCTTTATGCGTAAGTTCGGTACAAACCTAACCAATGATATCTACCCTGCGGTCAGACTCTTCTCGCCGTGGACGGGTAAGACCTTTACCGATGTTGGCATGGATGTCGCTAAAAAATATATAGGAAAGGACGCCGAGTATTATAAAGATAAAGGTCAGATAGTTCTCGGTACTAATACCTTTAAGAAAAATCTGGATCTAAGCCGTCCTGCCACGGCCTTTATCGAGCAGCTAGATAAGATCGGCATGGTAGTCGAGCAGCCGACAAAAGAAGAAAAGGCAGAGGGGATAGATCTCAAGAGTTTTTACTTTATGGCGCACTTTGAGAAATCGATAATACCGGAGTGTAAGG
>CAZUFI010000228.1:0-2105 GCA_964618745.1 uncultured Thermodesulfobacteriota bacterium
AACTGGTACCCGAGGCCGGAATCGAACCGGCACGAGGTTTCCCCCTCGGGATTTTAAGTCCCGTGCGTCTACCTATTCCGCCACTCGGGCATTGCCTGCGAATGGGACTGCGGATCTCCCACGCATAATAGAAAGGATGTAAAAAAGGCCACACCTGCCTGACTTATCAAGCACGGCCCGTAAAAAACTACCCTACCAGATTTATCAGATTAGCCCACTTATGTCAACAAGGCTCACCATCCATCCTCTACAAAAAGACCCGGGCCATGCGCAGACCGCACGCCCTTCTTGACCCTAAAAAACTATTCTGCTAAACTTACAACATTAAAGGACAAACTCGGCTCAAAAGGCCACGGAGGTTATAACAGAATGGCTACAGACCCGACAAAATGGAATATACCCTTTATCGGTGAAATCGAGACGATCAGCCTTACCGATCCGCTCTCTTACGTCTTTGGCTCGCAGGTCGAGGGCGATCCATTTGTATATTCCTACGCAGATGCCGTAAAGCTAGCGGGCCATTCATGTCCAGCCGTCTCCGGGGCTTATAAGATGACGGCCATCGCACTCAAGGCCCTCTACGGCGACGCAACACCTGTACGCGGTGATATCCGAGTCCTTATAAAGGGCGCACCCGAGCAGCTCGCCTACGGCCCGCAGGCCCAGGTCATCTCGCTCATTACAGGGGCCTCGCCAGAGACCGGCTTTAAAGGGCTTGGCGGCAAGTATTCACGCCACAATAAACTTATCTTTGACAAAGACGACTTTCAGTTCTCTACCTTTATATTTATGCGCGCAGATACCAACAAGGCCGTTAAGATAGAATACAACCCCTCGGTCCTTGGCGAAGACCCACGCATGCCCGAGCTTACCCCAAAGGTTATTAAAGGTGTAGCAACAGCAGATGAAAAAAACCTATTTACCGAACTATGGCAAGGAAAGATAAAAAAGATTCTGCTAGAGAGCGACAAACACGCAGGGCTCTTTGAGGTCAAAGAACTTACTGACTTTGTTTTCCCTGAATAAAGGTTTAAGCAAGCAACCATAATATTTTTTTAAGGAGAGCAAGTACGATGAGAATAGGGATGCCACTTACAAAGTTTTTATACGAAGAGCAGAGGAAATGCCCTAACTGTACCGGCAACTTTACCGACCTCTTTACAGACCTTGCACGCGGAGCAAAGATAATCTCGCGCGATGTAAACAGGGCTGGCCTTATTAATATCCTTGGCTCTGCCGAGCAGACAAATATCCAGGGCGAGGACGTACAGAAACTAGACCTCATCGCCAACGATGCCCTCATCACAACAATGGAATCAGGCGGACAGCTCGCAGGAATGGCCTCGGAAGAAAACGAAGATATTATTCCTATCCCCGATGAGTTTCCAAAGGGCGACTACATCCTGCTCTTTGATCCTTTGGACGGTTCTTCAAATATCGATGTTAATATAAGCGTCGGTACTATCTTTTCGATCCTGAAAAAAACGACCACTGGCAGCGACGCAGAGCTATCTGATTTTCTCCAACCCGGAAGCGAGCAGGTCTGCGCCGGATACTTTCTCTACGGCTCAAGCACGATGCTCATCTATACTACAGGCTGCGGTGTTCACGGCTTTACACTCGACCCGAGCGTTGGCGAGTTTCTCTTATCACATGAAAACATACAGGTGCCGGAGCAGGGCAGCATCTATAGCCTCAACGAAAGCAACTCAAACAAATGGCACGACGCGACCTATAACTTTATTAAAAAAGCAAAGGCCCGTGGCTGTAAAGCCCGCTACGTCGGCTCACTCGTTGCCGACTTCCACCGCAATCTCTTAAAGGGCGGGGTCTTTCTATACCCGGCAGATAAAGAGACAAGCAATGGCAAGCTTCGCCTTCTATACGAGGCCAACCCAATGGCCTTTATAATCGAGCAGGCAGGAGGTGCTGCGTCAAGCGGCACTGAAAATATCATGGATATAAACCCCAAAGATCTACACCAACGCACGCCCCTGATTATCGGCAGCAAACTCGATGTAAAAGAAGCCGTCGAATGCTGCAAGGCAGAGGCCGAACTGACCAGCTAGGGACAGAGACAGTATAAAATTATTCTTCGGATGCTT
>CAZUFI010000229.1:0-2062 GCA_964618745.1 uncultured Thermodesulfobacteriota bacterium
AAAACAATATCTATCTTTCTTTTGATAGACGCGCTTGGCTGGACCTATATGAAGGACAGGGATTTTATGGGTAAAGAGGCCGTGGTACGTATGCCTGTGAAATCCATCTTAGGTTTTTCTTCGGCGGCAATTCCGACGATATTGTCGGGGAAGATGCCAGAGGAGCATGGCTTCTGGTCTTTGTTTCTGCGCTCTGAGGATGGCTCACCATTTAAGTGGAGTCGCAGTACTCATTCACTTTTACGTTTTGTGCCGGGGCGGCTTGCACGGAAGGTCGTTGAAGAGGTCTCAAGGAAGTATCACGGATATACCGGTTACTTTGAGACCTATAAAATCCCTTTAAAAGAACTGCCAAGCTACGATATATCAGAGAGGCGTTCGATCTATGTGCCAGGCGGACTAGAGACCACTAAGTCTATCTTTGATCTCTGGGAGGACGCCGACCTTCCTTACGTTAGTTACTGTTATAAGAACGGCTCTGATATGGAACTCTTTAAGATGGGGGTGGCAAAGTTAAAGGAAGGTAAATGCAGGGCTTTGTTTTTATATCTATCAGAAATAGATGCTTTCCTCCATAAGCACTGCAAGGACGAGGCACTCTTTACTGAAAAGCTTGCTGTCTATGAAGAGAAGGTTCGAGAGTTGCTAATGGTAGCGGGCGAGCATTACGGCGAGGTCAGGTGGTTTATCTTTTCAGACCACGGCATGACTCCTACGACCGAGACACATGATCTTATGAAAGAGGTCGCTGAGTTAGAACTTGTAGAAGGAAAAGACTATAAGGCCTTCTACGATTCGACTATGGCCAGGTTCTGGTTTATGAATAAAGAATCGCGCAGCGTTATTACAAAGAGTCTCAAGAGATATAAATACGGCAGGTGGCTTACAAAGAAAGATAAGTCAACTTTAGGGCTACGTTTTAAGGATAACCGTTATGGTGATGATGTCTTTATTATGAACCCAGGATGTATTATAGAGCCGTGCTATATGGGGGATAAGGCCCCTGAGGGGATGCATGGTTTTCATCCTGATGACAAATATGCTGATGCATCATTCTTTACCAATATAGCTGATGAATATAGCCCGGAGCTGATTACTGATTTTTTTGATGTGATGAAAAGAGATACGTTGGATCTATGAAAGGAACGGATAACAAAATTAAGATAGTGCATTTTCTCAATTCCAAGGTGCGTGGAGGTGTAGAGAATCACGTCTTGTTGTTGCTGAAATATATCGACAGAAAGAGGTTTGATCCTGTAGTAGTGTGTCCGTCCGAGCTTGCCGCAATACTTGGCAAAGAGCTTGCAGAGATGGATGTAAGTGTCTTTGAGCTTGAAGTGAAAAGCCCTTTTGACTTTAAAGATATGCTGCGTTTTGTTTCTTTTTTACGTAGAGAAAAGATAGATATAGTTCACGCGCATCTCTTTAACGCAAGCAGGGCCTCGCACTTTCTGGCAAAGCTTGCCGGTGTGCCTATAACCATCGAGACCAACCATGTCAGGGAGGCCTGGCGCAAGGGTACTTTAAAGACCTGGTACGCGATAGATCGGTTGTTTGCTCGTTTTACCGATTGTATTATTGCCGTATCAAAGGCAAATGCTATTTATCTTTCTGATGTTAAGGGTATCGCAGCTGGTAAGGTACGAGTCGTGCAGAACGGAATAGATACAAGGGCCTTTGATTCTGATACTGCTTCGTCCTCTTCAATTAGGGCGGCCCTTGGTATAGCAGAAGATGCGCCTCTTATAAGTGTGATAGCAAGGCTTGAGCCTCAGAAGGGGCATATCTATTTGCTGGAGGCTATTCCAGAGATCGTTAAGAGGTTTCCTGAGGTTGTTTTTTTACTGGCAGGTGACGGCGCGTTGGCCTCAGAACTAAAGACGCAGGCCGCAAGGCTTAAGATAGAGCGTAATATTATCTTCGCTGGTTTTCGCAGCGACGCGGAGCAACTTCTGCGAGCCTCTGATATCTTCCTGCTTCCTTCGCTTTGGGAGGGGCTGCCGCTGGTTGCTATCGAGGCATCTGCCGTTGGCGTACCGGTGATAGCAACGGCTGTAGACGG
>CAZUFI010000230.1:0-2058 GCA_964618745.1 uncultured Thermodesulfobacteriota bacterium
CCATCTCGGTTACTATATCGACCGCACCCTTGAACTCTACCGAGTCCACCGCGCCGAGCCTGCCTCGCAACAACTCTCCGGCACTACGTGCCGCCTCTACTGCCGCATCTATTATTTCCATAAAAAACCACCTTAAATAAAAACAGGCCCTTAACTTCCAAGGGCCTTTACAGTAAAATAACTCTAGATGGTATATCAAAAATATCTACCAAAGACCGATTACTTCTGCTACTTCTGCGCAGAAGGGCATCCATTACAGTCCGGCTTTGCTGCCTTCTTGCTTTTGCCACCGTCGCCACAGGCTGCCGGGGCAGAGTCGGCCTTTTTATTGCCATACTCGGTCGCATACCAGCCGCCGCCCTTAAGGTGAAACGACGATAAAGATATCATCTTCTCTACAGGGCCTTCGCAGTCCTCACATTCTTTTATAGGTGCGTCACTGAAACGCTGCATCACCTCAAACTCTAGGGCGCAGTCCTTACATTTATATTCATAGATGGGCATACTCTAAAACCTCCAACTGCCGTGGGCAGTCTTATTAAATAACCATAACTCATATATTCTAAGGGTTTAAAGCGGTTTTGTCAAATATTTGATCGATAAAAAATCTATTCGCCGAAGATAAGCCAGCGAAGAGAAGAGGCTTAAGAGATCAGCCCTGCGGATTGTGCTTACCAAAGATTTCCTTTATCTTTGTACAATAACCCCAGACAATATCTACCAGCGAACGCTTACGCCGTTCATATTCAGGGATGACATTCTCTATCTCGGTCCCGATCTGGATATTAAGAGACGCAGATTTTCTAAAGGCCAAGACCTGCGAAGGATAGACGCTGCGATGCCCGGTTATAAGAAAGCTTATAACCGCTGCGATAGCCGCATAAGGGGCCATCTGCGAGCCGAAGATCTCTACGGCCATGATCGTAGCCGCTATAGGCGTATTCGCCGCCCCTGCCAGAAGGCTTACCAGCCCAATGGCGGCAAAGATCGGCCTGTTAAGACCAAAGACAGTTGCGTAGGCAGAGCCTGCCGTTGCTCCGATAAAGAAGATCGGGGTCACGATACCACCCGAACCGCCGCAGATCAGGGTAATAACAGTAAAAATCATCTTCAACAAGAATGCATATATAACAACATCCTCACCCATCAGCGAGGCCATAATCATGTGTTCGCCAAGGCCAAGATACTCGGTAGAGAAGATAAAGGTTAAGCAGATCAAAGCGATACCGCCGACCACGGCCCGGTATACAGGGTTGATATTATACCGCTTTATAAACTTTTCACAATAAACCATAAACTCGATAAATATGAGAGAGCAAAGACCGAAAAAGACCCCGCCAAGGGCCGCTGCAAAAAAGAGCGGGTTTGACTGCACCACGTTTATGACATCCATCGATATATAAGGAAATGTCATGCCCAGCGCCGTTACGACCTGATAGCCAACCATGCCGGCGACAAATGAAGGCAACAGAACGTCATACATCATAGCTCCGACAAAGAGCACCTCAATGGCGAAGATAGCCCCTGCGACCGGCGTACCAAAGACAGCGGCAAAGCCCGCGCTAATGCCACAGATAACCAGCTTTTTGCGGTCTACATCATTAAATCTAAAGAGATCCGCCACTATACTGGTAAGCCCCGCGCCGACCTGCGCGCAAGGACCTTCCTTACCAACAGAACCCCCGGACATAAAGGTAATGACAGTCGCTATAAGCTTTACCGGCACAACCATAGGCTCGATCTTACCGTAACGCTTATGTATGGCCTCGATGACCTTCTCCGTACCGTGCCCCTTTGCATTCGGAGCAAAATACTTTATTATCATCGCACTTGCCAGCAGCCCTATCGGCATAGAAAGATAATAATAAGAGTACTGAGTAGAGAGGTTGATGCCCCACTCCAGAATATACAAAAACGCAAACGTAGAGAAACCAACGATAATACCGACGCAGGTGGCTATGAAAAACCACTTAAATACGCTGATAAAGATTATCGTCTCTTCTGCAATACGTCGCACTGGATAAGTCCTATTGATTAAAAGATGGGTTGGAAAAACTA
>CAZUFI010000231.1:0-2046 GCA_964618745.1 uncultured Thermodesulfobacteriota bacterium
AAAAAAACTATCCAAATTTTGCAGGTCTTGGTGGTGACGACGACCTCTCAATGCCGGCGGCCTTTAATCCTTATGAACCGACCCCCACAATATCAAATTGTTACGTAGTTATCCCGGCTCCTTACGAGGGTACGGCGAGCTATGGTAAGGGCACAGCGCGTGGTCCTGAGGCGATACTCGAGGCCTCGACCCATATGGAGCTCTATGACGAAGAGCTCGATAGCGAGCCGTGGCGTGCTGGTATCGAGACCTTACCTCCGCTGGATATAGAGAGCCTTCCTCCCGAAGAAATGGTAGATGCCGTCCATAAGGCATCGGCTGCTGTGGTTGCAGAGGATAATATCCCTGTTCTCCTTGGCGGTGAGCATAGCGTTACGCTTGGTCTTTTCAGGGCCTTAAAAGAAAAATATCCAAAGCTCTCGGTCTTGCACCTTGACGCTCACGCTGATCTGCGAGCGGTCTATGGTGGTACGCCCTTTAGTCACGGCTGTATAGCACGTAGGATGGCCGAAGAGGGTGCGCCCTTGGTGCAGCTAGGCATAAGGAGTATGAGCCAGCTAGAGGCCCTCTTCCTGCGAGACGGCGGTACAAGCGATATCTTAAATGTCCGTTCTTATCAGGCCCGCGAGCTGCGAGCCGGTATAGACCTTAAAGATGTCTTGACGCATCTATCCGACGAGGTATTTATTACGATAGATCTGGATGTCTTTGATCCGTCTATTATGCCCGCGACAGGTACGCCGGAGCCCGGAGGTCTTCTCTGGGACGAGGTCATGACTATACTTCGAAGTATTATTTCCAGGAAAAAGATAGTTGGCTTTGATATAGTGGAGCTTGCCCCGATCTCAGGTAATATATCCCCTGATTATCTGGCGGCACGTCTGGCATATAGGGTTATGGCGTATATTAATAAGTCGTTGGATACACCACCGTCAGATTGCTAGTCTTATTTTCAACACATACCTAAATCAAAGAAAAAAGGAGTAACCGCACCTATGTACGTCCCAACAAAGATATTTTTTACCAAAGGTGTGGGTATCCACAAAGACGAGCTGCATTCTTTTGAGCTGGCACTGAGAAACGCCCATATAGAGAAGCTCAACCTTGTTCAGGTTTCGAGTATTTTTCCTCCGGGCTGTAAGATCTTATCCCGTGCGCAGGGGCAGAAGCACCTGTCGCCGGGCCAGATTACCTTCTGCGTTATGAGCAGGCTATCTAGCAACGAACCCAGACGCCTTATGGCGGCCTCTGTTGGCTGTGCCATCCCGGTGGATAAGGGGGCGTACGGATACCTTAGTGAGCACCATGCATACGGGCAGACCGATAAGGTCGCCGGTGATTATGCCGAGGATATGGCTGCTGCTATGCTCGCCTCTACGCTCGGTATAGAGCTGGATGAAGACCTTGGATGGGATGAAAAAAAGGAAATATATAGGATAAGCGATAAGATAGTCAAGACAACCGACTGTACGCAGAGCGCGATAGTTAAGGGCGACGGTAAGTTCACGACCGTAGTGGCTGCTGCGGTTTTGCTGCCTTAAGTGGGTTATTCCTTGCATACCGCCTGGCTTTGAGCTAAAATATGGGCTGGTTTTATTAAGTTTTTTCAAAAAAAGATTTGAGAAGTAGCCTTTGTTAAGGTAGATTTAATAGTGCAGTCTTTTTGATATTTATAATAGATAGACAAACCATCGGGAGCGTTAAGTTGGAGATAGAATCAGTTAAGAAGATATACGCGGGTTATTCAGGGATCTATGATGCGTTATTTAAAAGATTTTTTCATCCGAGGATAGAACACGCCCTGGCCTCTATGGATATAAAGGCCGGTGAGAAGATTCTGGATGTCGGCGTTGGCACAGGACTTTCTCTCTCTCATTACCCTAGGACGAGCAGGGTGGTTGGGATTGATCTCTCCGGTAAGATGCTAGGCAAGGCGCAAGAGAAGGTCAACGATAATAACTATAACCATATTCGCCTCTTTGAGATGGATGCTATGAACCTGTGTTTTGGGGATAATAGCTTTGATAAGGTCTTTATCTCGCATGT
>CAZUFI010000232.1:0-2021 GCA_964618745.1 uncultured Thermodesulfobacteriota bacterium
ACTTCGCCCTCACGCAGTGAGTGCTATAAGGGTGAGAGCATATTTTATTGTTTGGGATCTACTTAAATATCTTATTGGAGAGGAGACGAGCCATGAAGAAGATAACTGCGCCGATGATTTTAGAGATGAAGCAGAGCGGAGATAAGATCACTATGCTTACCGCTTATAGCAGTACTATGGCGCGGCTAGTGGAGGAGGCGGGCGTGCAGATGATTCTCGTTGGCGACTCGGTCGGTATGGTCGAGGCCGGTTATGAGACGACCCTGCCAGTCACTATGGATGAAATGGTCTACCATACTCGTTCGGTGAGAAATGGCAGTAGCAAGGCACTGGTCGTCGCTGATATGCCATTTATGTCTTATCAGGAGAGTATTAGTGAGGCCCGCAGGAATGCCGGTAGGCTTATAAAAGAAGGTCGCGCAGGGGCGGTAAAGATAGAAGGGGGACTTAAGGCCTTCGATGCTATACGTGCTATATCGGATATGGATGTACCGATAATGGCGCATATAGGGCTTACGCCGCAGTCGGTGCATAGGATGGGCGGCTATAAGGTGCAGGGCAGGGGTAAGGAAGACGCCGAGATAATCATGGATGACGCTCGCGCGGTGCAGGAGGCAGGGGCCTTTGCCGTTGTGCTGGAGGCAATTCCGGCGATGCTCGCGCGTACGATTACGCAGGAACTTTCTATTCCGACTATCGGGATAGGCGCAGGGCCTTACTGCGACGGTCAGGTGCTGGTCTTAAATGATATGTTAGGGCTTGAGCCGGATAAAAAACAATTAAAGTTCGTCAAGCAGTACGCCGGGATCGGTAAGGCCGTAAAGGACGCTGCCGCGACCTTTAAAAAAGAGGTCGAGAACGGGCACTTTCCGGGTAAGGAGCATTGTTACTAATATGCAAGTAGTCGAGACGATAAAAGAGTTGCGTTCTGTTATTAAGTCAGCACGCGCGCGTGGCGCGACTGTTGCCTTTGTTCCTACGATGGGTGGGCTGCACGAGGGGCATCTCAAGCTGGTTAAAAGAGCGCGACAGTTGGCAGGTGCGGATGGTCTGGTCGTTACGAGTATCTTTGTTAATCCTACTCAGTTTGGTAAGGGCGAGGATCTTGGGGCGTATCCGCGAGACTTCGCGGGTGACGCGGCTCTTTTAAAGGAAGCAGAGGTAGATATGATCTTTCACCCCTCTGTTCTGGAGATATATCCTGAGGGTTTTGCCTCAAGCGTTGATATCGGTCTTGATAACTGTGAAGAGCCTCGGTCTTCTATTGTAAATAAGCTTTGCGGTGCGTCGCGCCCGGGGCACTTCAGTGGTGTGGCGACGATAGTAACAAAGCTCTTTAATATCGTTACACCTGAGGTAGCGGTGTTCGGGCAGAAGGATTATCAGCAGCAGCTAGTTATTAAAAAGCTTGTAAAAGACCTTGATATGGATATTTTGGTAGATATCGTCCCGACGGTACGTGAGCAGGACGGCCTTGCGATGAGTTCACGTAACGGTTATCTGGATGACGATGCTCGTGGGGTCGCACTCTGTGTGCCAAAGGCACTGGAGTTGGCCTGTGAGCTCTTTGCCGCAGGGGTTAGCAGTGCTGAAGAGGTAAAAGAAGAGATGCGCACCTTAATCGAGGCGCATAACGGCGCAGTAGTTGATTATATAAGTATCTGCGAGCCGGAGACCCTGGAAGAGGCGTATGAGTTACGCTCGGGCCTTCTGGTCGCTGTGGCTGTGAGGATAGTGCTTTTTGCAGGTCTAGCCGCTATGGAGGTTGTTGGTAGTAGTGCTGGGACTGCAACTGCGGAGAGTGTACGTTTAATAGATAATTGCATACTTGACGGAAAGCATGTTAATATTACGGGCTGAGTAACGCACGGCACTCCTAGGTAATGAGATTTACTTGAGGTTTGTCGTAGAGCTTGGTTATATCATTGGTTATAACAAGGGAGGAAGGGCTAGAAAATGCAGCGAATGATGCTTAAGGGAAAGATACACAGAGCGACCGTTACGGATGCGGATCTGGAGTA
>CAZUFI010000233.1:0-1964 GCA_964618745.1 uncultured Thermodesulfobacteriota bacterium
CACGGGGTTTTGATCCCCGCATGCGTAGGTTCGAATCCTGCCGCCCCAGCCATTTTGCCTAGTAAGGTTTTTTGGTCTTAGAGTTTTTTATAGTTTGTTTGTCTGTATAATTATCAGTGCTGTTATTGGTCTTTTAGGTAAATATTTATTCGGGAGTTAGAGGTGCTGGAGAGAGTTAAGATATTTAGCGGAAATTCTAATAAAGAGCTTGCTACCGAGATATGTGAAGGGCTTGGCATGGAGCTTAATACTTCTGAGATAAAGAAGTTCAGTGACGGCGAGGTAAATGTAAATATTAAAGAGAGTGTCAGGGGGATGGATACCTATGTTGTTCAGTCAACCTCGCCTCCTACCAATGACCATCTTATGGAACTGCTGCTTATGCTCGATGCCTTTAAGAGGGCCTCGGCCCGTTCGATCACAGCGGTGATACCTTACTACGGTTATTCCCGCCAGGACAGGAAGGTTGCTCCGCGCACTCCGATCTCGGCAAAGCTCGTGGCAGACCTTATTCAGGTGGCCGGAGCTACACGGGTGGTATGTATGGATCTTCATGCAGGTCAGATCCAGGGGTTTTTCAATATCCCGGTTGATAATATTTACGCAACGCCTGTTTTGCTTGATTATATGAATGAGAAGTTTAGCGATGACGATGTAGTTATTGTCTCACCGGATGCCGGTGGTGTTGAACGTGCAAGGGCCTTTGCAAAGAGGATTCACGCTGGGCTTGCCATTGTTGATAAAAGACGCTCTGAGGCGAATGTCTCAAAGGTGATGCATGTTATAGGCGACGTTGAAGGTAAGACCGCGATCTTACTCGACGATATGGTAGATACCGCAGGTACATTGACGCAGGCAGCAACGGCACTGAAAGAGCATGGCGCGAAGGTTGTATATGCCTGTTGTAGTCATGGTGTCTTGTCTGGCCCTGCTATTGAAAGAATAGATAACTCGGACCTTGAGGAGTTGGTCGTTACAAATACAGTACCAAGGCGCGAAGGTAATAACTCAAGTAAGGTAAAGTACCTTTCAGCAGGACGTCTGCTGGCAGAGGCGATAAAGAGGATACACTGCGGAGAGTCTGTAAGCTCTCTTTTTGTATAGAATATATTTCCCGTAAAAGGGTTTAACTGTAAGGGAGGAGTAGAAAGGAAATGGAACAGGTTAATTTAACGGCATGGCCACGCCAGGAGCTCGGAAAAGAGAAGAACGGCAGGCTTCGTAAAGAAGGTTTTGTACCAGCGGTCCTATACGGACCTGGAATTAAGACTACAGTGAGCTTAAAGATGAGTACGCGTGAGGTCTCCAAGGCACTTAGTACGCATAGCAGCGGTAATATGTTTATAAATCTCGCAATCGATGGGGATAAAAAAAACCTAATGGTCCTGATCAAGAAGCTTGATAGGCATCCTGCAAAAGATACCCTAGTGCATATTGATCTAATTAATGTTCTGATGGATCATGAGATTCACGCCGAGGTGCCGATTGTCTTAATAGGTAAATCATTCGGTGTCGCGCAGCAGGGCGGTATCCTTCAGCAGGAGCATCGCTCAGTTAAGGTTGAGTGTCTGCCATCCGCACTTCCCGAGTCAATAGAGGTTGATGTTACTTCTCTTGAGAATGGTCAGTCTTACCACCTAAAGGACTTGACTATGCCTGAGGGCGTAAAGCTTATGGAAGACCCTGAGCTTACGGTCGTGCTTATCGCAGTACCGAGAACAGTGGTTGAGAAGACCTCTGAAGAGGCCGAGGCAGAGCTTGCCGAGAGCCTTAAAGACGACAAGGCAGAGTCAACGGAAGGCGAAGAGAAGAAGGACTGACCTCTTCAACCTTTACCGGGCTTTAATTTATATAGCAGAAAGGGGGGCATTTGCCCCCCTTTTTTGCGTTGTAGGCAAGTATAAGCATAGGGTTTGGTTTTTTTGGGGTGTTAATTTCTGCTTTGGAGTTTATAGGGGCGAAGC
>CAZUFI010000234.1:0-1951 GCA_964618745.1 uncultured Thermodesulfobacteriota bacterium
ATCAAGAACTCCTCTATTATAATCGATGCGAAGAGCGGAGTATCTGGGGCCGGGCGTACGGCAAATATCGCAAGCTCTTTCGTTGAGGTAGCCGAAGGCTTTAAGGCATATAAGGTTGGCGAGCATCGGCACACCCCGGAGATTAATCAGTCGCTCGGTCTACTTGCAGGCGCAGAGGTCTCGGTGACATTCACCCCGCACCTCTTGCCAATTAAGCGCGGCATCCTAAGCACGGTCTATGCCGACATAAAGGACACCAAGGCGCATACCACCGCGAGCCTTCTTGATGTATTTCGCAAAGATTACACTGACGAGCCTTTTGTCAATATCTGCGAAGAAGGGGTCTTACCGAATATCAGCGAGGTCGCAGGGACGAACAACTGCAATATCGGCCTTAAGCTTGACTCCGCAACAGGGCGCGTCGTCATTGTATCTGTTATAGACAACCTTGTTAAAGGCGCATCCGGTGCTGCTATCCAGAATATGAATATCAGCTACGGCCTTTGCGAGACAACGGGACTTATATCAATACCCTTATAGGAGTATACTTATGACCCGTGGCATCAAACTCTTTAGTATTATAGGGATTCGCATAAACCTGGACTTCACCTGGTTTATCGCCTTTGCCCTTTTTGCATGGAGTCTTGGCCTTGGCTATTATCCGCATAACGTACCAGGGCTCTCGCAGACCGCCTATTTAATAATAGGTGCTATCTCCTCGCTCTCTATCTTTATCTGTGTCCTATTGCACGAACTCGCCCACTCTGCCGTTGCCAACCGGCTCGGCCTGAATATAAAAGAGATTACCTTATTTATCTTCGGCGGTGTAGCGCATCTGGAAGAAGAACCGAAAAAGGCCATGACCGAGTTTAAGGTCGCCATCGCCGGCCCTATCGCAAGCGGACTGCTGGCCCTTATCTTCTTCGCCCTGCAACTGCTCGTAACAACCATGGCAACGCCTGATACCTCTATGGCAGAGATCGCAACGCACGGCGAGACAAATATTCTCTTTCCCGCTCTGATCTCTATGCTCGGCCTACTGGCCCGTATAAACTTAATGCTCCTTGTATTTAATATGATCCCTGGCTTTCCGCTGGACGGGGGCAGGGTCTTGCGTGCGCTCTGGTGGGCGAAGTCCGGCGATATAAAAGCGGCGACAAAGGTAGCCTCGACAATTGGCAAGGGCTTTGCTCTCTTTCTTATCTTTATGGGTATTCTCGACCTGCTCTCCGGCAATACGATACAAGGTATATGGCTACTGGTTATCGGACTATTTCTACAACAGGCCGCTGAATCCGGCAATAAAGAACTCGAAAACAAGACGACCCTTGATGGAATTACCGTTGCTGAAATGATGAGCACCAACGTCGTTACACTCACCGAGGATCAAATACTCTCGGATGTAATTGAAAAGATTTTTTTCACTCACCACTTCGTCAGCTTTCCTGTCGTTAAGAACGATATAGCGATAGGCCTCTTGACCCTCAGAGATGTACGTGCGATACCAAAGGACGAGTGGCCCGAGACTACGGTCGCTGATGCGATGGAGAGGCTTACCGCCAATATGATGTTCTACCCGAAGGACGACGCAGAGCATGCCCTCAAACGCATGCTCGCAGATGATGTCGGTAGATACCCGGTCGTAGACGACCACGGCCACCTGGTCGGCATCGTCTCACGCCGCGATATAATGAAGACAATGGAACTTAAAAAAACACTTTCGTAATCCAGCCTGTACTCTTGGTTTTTTTCATCAACAGGAGTCTTTGCCTGATTGTCTAGGGCAAGGCATTAGCCTTGCTCTTTTTAAAAAAATTTCCTGTAAAAAATATTGATAATACTAACTACTTTCTGCTTACCTTCTAACTACTTAATAATTGTGCATAGAGAGTACAATCAGAAATTTGTCATGCTGAATTTATTTCAGCATCTGTCTTTCTTCTTTACTTTG
>CAZUFI010000235.1:0-1932 GCA_964618745.1 uncultured Thermodesulfobacteriota bacterium
AAAGCTATTATAATAGGGGCGAGTTCAGGGATAGGCAGGGCATTGGCTCTGGCTCTTGCAAAAGACGGATACGCCGTGGGCCTTGTGGCGCGGCGTGCTGATCTGCTCGCTGAGTTGAAAGAAGAAATCGGTGCGGCGGCTGTGTTGAGGGTCGTGGATGTTACGCAGATAGGTGATAACCTTGGTTTGATCAAGGAGCTTGCTAAAGAGCTTGGCGGTCTTGATCTTGTTGTCTTGAATGCCGGTGTTGGTCACATAAATAAGGATCTTGACTGGGAAAAAGAAAAAGACGCAATAGATGTGAATGTCACGGGCTTTACCGTACTTGCAGGGGCGGCCTATAAGTATTTTGAGGCGCAAGGCCATGGCCATATCGTTGGGATATCATCGGTCGTTGCACTTCGCGGAATAGGCGCAAGCCCTGCGTATAGTGCCTCAAAGGCCTTTATATCAAACTACCTTCAGGGGCTTAGGCAAAAGGGTGCGAAGGCGAAGCTCGATATAACTATAACCGATATAAAGCCCGGTTTTGTCGATACGGAGATGGCAAAAGGGGCGACCACATTCTGGTTGGCTAGCCCGGAGCTTGCCGCGCGCCAGATTATACACGCAGTAACTAGAAAAAAATCTCATGCGTATGTAATAAGAAGATGGCGGCTTATCGGCTGGCTCTTTAAGATACTTCCAGACTGTATTTACAATAAGATATAAAGGTGCGGATGGATTTTAATGCGCCAAAGGTAGAGCAGTATACTTGGATTTGGAGAATATCGAGTTTATGGACTTTATAAATACGAAAGAACAACTTGAGGTTATAAAGCAAGGGGCTGTCGATCTGATAGGTGAGGCCGAGTTGCTGGAAAAGCTTGCGGCTTCTAAAAAAACCGGCAAGCCTCTGCGCGTAAAGGCCGGTTTTGACCCTACGGCCCCGGATCTGCATCTGGGTCATACTGTTTTGATTCAGAAACTAAAGAATTTTCAGGATCTCGGCCATCACGTCCTGCTGCTGGTCGGTGATTTTACGGCACGTATTGGCGACCCGACAGGAAAGAACGAGACCCGTAAGCCCGTAACCACAGAAGAGATCGCACGGAACTCCGAGACATATAAAGAGCAGGCCTTCAAGATCCTTGATAAGGATAAGACAGAGGTCGTCTTTAATAGCCTCTGGATGGATAAGATGACGGCAGCCGAGGTTGTTTCATTAGCTGCTAAGCATACGGTAGCCAGAATGCTAGAGCGTGATGACTTTAGTAAGCGGTATAAGGCAGGTAGGCCAATCGCAATCCATGAATTCCTGTATCCGCTTGTGCAGGGCTATGACTCTGTTGTCTTATCGGCAGATGTTGAGCTTGGCGGAACCGATCAGTTATTTAACCTACTGGTAGGCCGTCAGCTCCAGAAAGATAGTGGGCAGACAGCGCAGGTAGTCCTTACGATGCCGCTTCTGGAGGGCACCGACGGTGTACAAAAGATGAGTAAATCGCTAGGCAATTATATCGGTATAACAGAGCCTGCCTCTGAGATATTCGGTAAGGTTATGAGTATAAGCGATGAGATGATGGTGCGCTATTATTCGCTCCTGACCGATACTCCGGCTGAAAAAGTAGCTGATATAAAAGAAGGCCGTATTCATCCTAGAGATGCTAAAGTAGAGCTAGCCGCTCTTCTGGTTGCCCGTTTTTGCGGCGAGGCCGAGGCGGAAAAGGCCAGAGAGGGCTTTGGTAAAAAACCTGCGCAAGATGTTATCGAAGAGGTTGTGGTCTGTTCCGAGCAGCCGACTATGCCGCTTCCTAATGTTATGGTGCAGTGCGGCCTTGCGGATACGACATCTTCTGCCAGAAGGGATATCAAGGGCGGCGGCGTAAGGGTCGATGAAACAAAGGTTACGGATGTGAAGTTTGCCATTTCGGTCGGCAACGAGCACCTGAT
>CAZUFI010000236.1:0-1903 GCA_964618745.1 uncultured Thermodesulfobacteriota bacterium
CGTTCTGTAATAGGAATAACCTGCACCGCATCTTCAGGAACGCCCGAGGCCTTGGCGGCAGCTCTCAAAATTCCGGCTATCGCAAGGTTCGAGTGCACGGCCTCGCTCCCGCCTCTGAGCACTACGGCATTACCGCTCTTCATACACAGCCCCGCTGCGTCTGCCGTTACGTTAGGTCTGGACTCATAGATAATCCCGATAACGCCAAGCGGGATACGCATCCTGCCGACCTTCAGGCCATTTGGACGAGTCGTCATCCCTGTTATCTCACCGACCGGATCTGGCAGGGCTGCTACTTCGCGCAGGCCTTCTGCCATCCCTTTTATGACCTTATCCGATAAGGTCAGCCTATCGAGCATGGCCTTTGATATACCTCGCTCCTTCGCACCTGCGAGGTCCTTCTTATTTTCTTCCTGCAAGGTGGCGGCATTTTTCTCGATTTCATCTGCCATCCTTAAAAGAGCAGCATCCTTTACACCACTACCAAGTCTGGAAAGTTCTCTGGATGCCCGCACTGCTTTTACTGCGATATCCTTGACCAGTTCTGCCACACTCCTCTCTACAAAACTCATTTGCTTCCCCCATAAAAAGATTAAAAATCAACTTATAAGTACGTTGCTTCACCCCACCCTACCCGTAGGCCTCAGGCCTCCTCATCAAAGAGGAAAAAAACAATTCTACTAATTTTAAAGATACTTACTTTATTAGTATCTATTTATCATCTATAAAAAAGACTTGTCTCTTCTTTCTTCCCCTCCCTTTATGGGAGGGGTTAGGGGAGGGTTTTCATAAAAGTCCTCCTAAAAAAAACAAATCAAGCTATTCACAGCACCACAAGGTTATCGCGGTGGATGATCTCGTCATAGACCTTATAACCAAGGGCCTCTTCTATCTGCTCGCTCTTTTTACCTTTTAGTTTTTCAATCTCGACCGAACCATAGTTCACTACGCCACGAGCAAACTCATGGCCCGTATCATCAACGCAATGCACGGCCTCGCCGGCCTCAAAGCTGCCAACAACCGAGGTTATGCCGGATGGTAATAACGAACGGCCTTTATCTATCAAGGCAGATCTCGCCCCGGCATCAACAAAGATCTTTCCCGAAGGTCTGGTCGAGTAAGCGATCCAGTGCTTCTTGCTCGTAAGTTTATCTGCCTGCGGCAGAATCAAAGTCCCTATATCTTCGCATGCAAGAATACGCTCTAGGATGCCGATCTCCTTTCCATTTGCTATCACCGAGGCGCAACCAAAGTGCGCTGCCTTTCTTGCTGACTCGACCTTGGTCGTCATCCCGCCAGTGCCATAGAAGCTCATAGCCGCCACGGCAAGACCTTTACCGGTTTTACCTTTCGTCAAACTAAATTCATCTATATTCTCAACGATAGATATCCTCTCGGCATTCTTATCGAGCTTTGGGTCATTATTGAAAATCCCATCAATATCCGATAACATCAGCAGCAGATCGGCAGAGACAAGATTTGCGACCAGTGCCGAGAGATTATCATTATCACCGAACTTTATCTCATCAACGGCAACGGTATCGTTTTCATTTATAACAGGGACTATGCCACGCTTCAGGAGTTCTTCTATAGTGTTTCTGGCATTCAAGAAACGCTTCCTATCAGAGAGATCGGCATTGGTAAGAAGGACCTGCGCCACATCAACGCCACAAGAATGAAAGGCACGGTCGTACTCATTCATCAGATCGACCTGACCTACAGCAGCAATGGCTTGCCGCTCCGGGATCGTCACCGGACGTCGCTCCAGACCGAGTTTTTTTAACCCCATAGCAATAGAGCCGGAGCTAACCAAAACTACCTCAAAGCCATTTGCACGAGCATTGCAAATCTCAGTGGCAAGACGCGTAAAGACCTCTGCCGAGAGACCCGGTGCGCCACAGTC
>CAZUFI010000237.1:0-1884 GCA_964618745.1 uncultured Thermodesulfobacteriota bacterium
GTCTCTTTAAGACAAAGGGGGTGCATGTTCTCATTGAGGCGGTACGTCACTTGGATTGTAACCTTGTTATAGCCGGCGATGGGCCGCAGCTGGAGGCGTTAAAGTCACTGGTAGAAAAATTTGGAATTAGTGATAGGGTCTTTTTTATTGGGTCGCAGGAAAAGAAGGTACTGAAGCAATATTATAATGCCGCTGATGTTTTTTGTTTACCGTCGATTTCAAATCAGGAGTCGTTCGGCCTAGTACTGCTCGAGGCTATGGCCGCCGCTACACCTGTAATATCGACAGAGCTTGGTACTGGGACGACCTATATTAATAAGCACGGAGAGACGGGTTTGGTGGTCAATCCTGATGATGCAGGTATGCTTGAAGATGCCGTAAAAAAACTTATGGATGATGAGCCTTTAAGGTCAAGGATGGGAGCGGTGGCGTGCAAGAGAGCCAATGATGTTTTTCGTGAGGATATCGTGCTCAGTCAGATAGTCGAGCTTTACAGGGCTTAGTTGTGGATTTATTGGGGTGATCTATTGTGAAAAAGAATGAAAAATTTGAAACACCGTTATCTAAGATAGAAACTTTGACCCTTGAGATGGGGTATCAGTGTAATATTAGATGCAGCTTTTGTTATCAGGAGGATTTTTCTCCGAAGAACAATGCGCCCGATGAACTGTGGAGGAAAAAGTTATTACCAGTATATCCGAGCCTTAAACGCGTGACCTTCCTCGGGGGCGAGCCTACGATAATAAAAGGGGCAAAGGAGTTCTCTGATTTTATCGTAAAGGAGTACCCGCATATAAAACTCGATACTATTACCAACGGGCTCGCATTCAAAGGCGAGTGGATAGAGAAGTTCGTCTCGAATGGCCATAAGATCATCTTTTCATTGAATGCCGCAACCTCAGAGGTCTATGACAAAATAACCAGAAATAGTAATTGGGATAAGGTCATCGCCAATATTAAGGATCTGGTTGCGGCTCGGAAAAAAGCCTCTTCCGAGCTTATTTTAGAGGCAAGCATGCTCGTTTTGCCTGAGAATATTCATGAAATGGGAGGGTTTGTCGAGCTCTGCGAGCGGTTGAGTTTTGATAAGGCTTTTTTTATTACCCCGTTATTTCATCAGATCAAAAATATTGATAGAGAAGTAGCGCGCCGCAGTATTAGTGAAGCCTGTGATATGAAGGATAAATACAAGGAAATAAAAGTTGTAGGTATTGAATCAATTCTTAAAAATCTTTTTTCAGAGCCTGACGACGCGGTAGCCGCTTTGAGTGAAAGGTGCAACGAACACAACGAGCGCGAACCGTCTTATTATGACGCCGTATGCAAGTATCCATGGAATTCTCTTTACGTCAAACACACAGGCGACGTTATGGTCTGTTGTGCTGCGTGGTTTGCTATCGGTAATCTTAATGCCAGCTCTATCGAGGATATCTGGAATAGTCCTAAGGCCTTAGAGATGAGGAAGAAGATGGCCGCAAAGGACTACTCCCTTTGTAAACGAATATGTCCCTTTAATGTAAACCCCAGCAAGAAGAACAAGGAAGCTCTTAATGTTGTCGGTAGAAAGCTGATATACAGGTTCGTTCAAGACCCAAAGATGACGATCAAGAAGATAAAGAAAGAGGCAGGCCGTTTTTTTAAGTAAGTTTTTTAGCGAGCGTAATTATGACAGAGACTGACAACGAAAATAAGATAAATCTACTTGGAATATGCCTGGACTTTCGCATGCTTGAGAAAGATCTCGTTGGCGGTGATGTCGATGACCGCCAGAAGTCCTATGCTTCATACCTTAAGCATTTCTATCAGATCGTCTATTCAAAGAAATCCAGGGCTGCGTATAGAAAGTTCAGTGGTGACGACCAGCTGACCCTGATTCCGACCGAC
>CAZUFI010000238.1:0-1877 GCA_964618745.1 uncultured Thermodesulfobacteriota bacterium
ATAGCCATCGAGTCCTCGGATATCACTCTGGTAAGGGGCGACCTCAGCTCCGTCGTTACCGCCATAAAGCTCTCGCAGGCCACATTTAAAAAGATCAAACAGAATTACTTCTGGGCATGGTTCTATAATGTAGTGGCCATTCCTCTGGCTGCGGTCGGGCTCTTGCACGCCATGATAGGGGTAGCGGCGATGGCCTTCAGCTCGGTCAATGTTATATGGAACTCGCTGCGCCTGAGAAAGGTAAATATCCGCAGCACGGGCTCTACAAATACAACAGGAAGGCGTTAAACCCAACGCGTTAAAATACAGGCACGGACACAAGACACCACAACTACGGAAAACGAGCTACAAATGAATAGTAAGATATTAATAGATTCGATAAGAAGCCTGCACGACCTTACCAAGGCCATAAACTCCACCCTTGATATCAAGGAGGTCGTTGAGGTTATCATGAAGCAGGCTTCTACGCTCATGAAGGCCGAGAGGGTTGTCATATTGACCCTAGACAACGCAAAAAAAGACCTGAACGTCTACAACTCCCTCGGATTTGTAGATGACCAACCGCAGGTCGCACTACTGAGAAACATCATAGCCTTTGACCGCTGTATCGTGCACAAAGGCAGGGTCATCGAGATGAAAGACTTGATACCAGAAGACGATTACAACGAGCTGCTCTGCACCGCGCCGGTGCTATCCGATATGGTCTTTGCCCCGCTTGAGATAAGAGGAGAGGCTTACGGGCTGCTCGGTGTATCGGATAAAAAAAAGAACTTCTCAGAGATGGAGTTGGAAATCTTCTGCGCGCTGGCAAGCCATTCGGCCGTGGCACTAGAGAATGCCAACCTGTATAAGAAATTAAAAGATACCTTCGTGCATACAGCGCAGGCACTGGCCGAGGCCATTAACAGCCGCGACCCATATACGGGCGGCCATACCAAGCGGGTAGCGGAATACTCTCTGGAGCTTGGCCAAGCCCTTGGACTGACGGAGAAGGAAAAAGAAAAGTTAAGGCTTGCCGCTGTCCTTCACGATATAGGCAAGATAGGTATAGACGATTCCATCTTAAGGAAAGGAGGGTCTCTCTCCCACGGAGAAGAGGAGTCTATGAGAAAGCATCCCGAGATAGGGGCAAAGATAATCGGCTTTGTCGAAGAGATGCGGGAGGTCGTACCGGGCATCCTCTACCACCACGAAAGGCCGGACGGCACCGGCTACCCGGCGGGACTTAAAGGAGATGCCATCCCGCTCCATGCCCGGATCATAGCCATAGCCGATGCCTTCGACGCCCTTACCACAAACAGGCCCTACAGAGATGCGCTGGATAAAAGATCGGCGATCAAAGAATTAAAGGCACAGGCAGGAACACACTTTGATTCGCTTCTTGTAGATATTTTTTGCAAAAACATCCTGGAAAAGATAGCGCAAAAAAAATAAAACAACACTATTCCTAACTTTACAGGTTATATAAAAACTACTAGATCACGCTGGAGATACCGGCAAAAACTCGCCAAAGACCAAAGGAGGTGCCTTATGTCAGAGCTAACACATCACAATATCAAGTTCAAAGAAAACCCGAAAACAGGAGGGCCTGCAGAGTGGGAAGAAGAAATAAAAAAGGTCAGAGGCGTAACAGATGTAAAGATAGATGCACAAGATAAAGAGGTCTCGGTCAAGTATGACATCCACAACTGTTGTGAGGAGGCTATAGAGCACTGGATGGTCAAATCCGGCTTTGTCCTCGACGACAGCCTCATGCAAAGGATCAAAAGGGGCTGGATACACTATACAGAAGAAAACGAACAGGACGCCCTGACAAGCAAGCCTCAGTCCTGCCACGATGTAGAGGAGATAGAGAAGAAAAGGGACGAGACAAAGTA
>CAZUFI010000239.1:0-1830 GCA_964618745.1 uncultured Thermodesulfobacteriota bacterium
AAAAAACATTGGTTTTTATTTTACTTATAATACTGATCTAGTTGGTTGAGTTTATCTAAGGGGGTTTGATATTTCCTGGGCTATAAAAAAGAGGTATAAAGAAAGATTAGAGCGTGAGTCAGGGACTATAATAAAGGACCCGGGCGGAAAGGTAAGGGTCTGCCTTATTTACCCAAATACTTATTCCGTTGCTATGAGTAATCTGGGGCTGCACTCGATATATGCTCTCTTTAATAATGACCCTCGATATTTATGTGAGCGGGCCTTTTTGCCTGAGGGCACTGGTGGCCTTAAGAATTGGAATGAGGCGCAGGAGTATGAAAAGACCGGCACGAAGCTGCTCACACTTGAGAGCCAGAGTGCGGTGCGGGACTTTGATATTATTGCCTTTACGGCATCTTTTGAAAAGGACTACGTAAATATCCCGACTATACTCGATCTTGCAGGAGTCCCGGTCTTTTCTGAAGATAGGGATGATAGCCATCCCATGGTTATCGCCGGTGGCTGCGGGGTCTCTTTAAATCCGGAGCCGGTAGCCGAGATGATTGATCTGTTTTTGCTCGGTGAGGGTGAGGCCTCTATCGGGGCCTTTATGGATGCCTTTGAGAAGGCAGGGAACTCAGGTTTTGAAGCGGCTGCTCGCGATGAATATTTAAAAGGGTTTTTTAGTGTGCCGGGGGCTTATCTTCCGACTTTTTATGGCTTTAAATATGACGGCGATAGGGTTGTCTCTATCGAGGCCAAGGCTGGTGCGCCGATGCCGATCAGAAAGGCGATTATAGACGACCTGAGTCTTGCACCTATGCCGGTAAGTGTTGTTACGACCCCTGATACGAGTTTTGCTGATACCGTCCTTATCGAGGCCGAGCGTGGATGTCCCAGAGGGTGTCGTTTTTGTTCTGCGGGTTTTATCTATCTACCGCCGAGATGGCGCAGTTACGAGTTGATAGAAGAGGCGATCAAGGTTGGCCTTGGGCGCACAGGTAAGGTCGGGCTAGTCGGGGCGGCTATCTCCGAGCATCCAGAGCTTAAAAAAATGCTAGCTCTTGTGTCAAGTGAAGACGACGAGATAACGGTCTCGTCGCTTCGGGCCGATATGATTGACGCAGAGTTGCTGGGGCTTTTAAAGGACGGCGGTTATAAGACGATAACCATTGCGCCGGAGGCAGGGACCGAGCGGATGCGGCGTGTAATAAGTAAAGATATAACCGATGACTGTCTGCTGGAATGCGCGCGTATGGTAAATGCAGCCGGAATACGCAGGATCAAGCTCTACTTTATGGTAGGGCTGCCGGGAGAGACGGAAGAAGATGTCCGTGCCATAGCCGGGCTTACGATCAAGATAAAGGACGAGCTTAAGAACGGCTCGGTCTCTATAAGTATAAATCCATTTATTCCAAAGCCTGTAACGCCATTTCAGTGGCACGCTTACGGCGGAGTGCCGTCTATTGAGAAGAAATATAAGATAATAAAGTCAATGCTCGGTCGGGTAAAGGGCGTAAGTTTTAAGACAGAATCCGCCAAGGAGGCGGCTTTGCAGGCCTGGTTGGCACGGGCCGACAGAAGGGCCGGGCGTGTTATAGCCGAGGCCGCAAGGGTCGGCCTTAAGAGAGCTATAAAGACCATGGCCCCTGATGCGTTGCGCTCAAGTGAGAGAGAGCGAGGCGAGGGAGAGGTTCTGCCTTGGGACGTGGTAGATCATGCCGTCTCGAAGAGCTACCTTTGGAAGGAATACCAGAAGGGGTTGAAGGCCTAGGGGGCTAAAACGGGACCCCTCTCCCCAGCCCTCTCCCCATTGCATTTGGGGAGAGGGAGTAAAAGAAAGGTGCT
>CAZUFI010000240.1:0-1803 GCA_964618745.1 uncultured Thermodesulfobacteriota bacterium
AGATATCTAAGTACTGCGTGCTGCGCTCACCGCATGTCGACAAGAAGAGTCGCGAACAGTTTGAGATCAGGACGCACAAGAGGCTTATGGATATTATAGAGCCCACGCAGAATACCGTGGATGCGCTGATGAGACTTGACCTGCCTGCAGGTGTGGATGTAGAGATTAAACTTGGCTAGTAACCGGTAGTATTCGCCCGGTACTCGCTAATAAGCTTTATACAATATATACGGTGGTTATGATGATAGAAGCAATACTTGGAAAAAAATTAGGCATGACAAATATCTTTATCGACAACCAGTGCGTAGCTGTAACGGTTGTTCAGGCAGGTGATTGTTATGTTACTCAAAAAAAGGTTGTAGAGAAGGACGGCTATGATGCCATCCAACTCGGCTTTGGCGATAAGAAGAAGTTTCGCGAGACAAAGCCCCTGAATGGTCACTTCAAGAAGGCGGGAACAGGCGCTTTTTATCACTTGAAGGAGTTTCGCAGCGGCGATCAATCAGATCTAAAGCCCGGACAGAAGATCACGGCCAAGGATGTTTTCGAGGTCGGCGACGTCATAGACGTAACCGGAACCAGCAAGGGTAAGGGCTTTGCCGGAGTTATGAAAAGACATAACTTCAGCGGTGGTCCGGGCGGCCATGGCTCTAAGCACGGACGTGCCCCTGGCTCGATTGGTCAGAGTGCCTCGCCATCAAAGGTCTTTAAGGGTGTAAAAATGCCTGGCCAGATGGGTGATAAGAGGGTAACCGTACAGAATCTGAAGATCGTTGGAATAAAAGAAGCAGAGAATATAGTGCTTATTAAGGGATCTGTACCTGGGTCTATAAATAGTGTTTTTGAGCTTAAAAAGTCAATAAAGAGATAGTAAGCGGAAGGTAACTTATGTCGATAGACGTCTTAAATAAAGAAGGAAGTGTTGTTTCATCGGTAGAGCCTAATAAGGAAATCTTCGATGGAACGGTAAAGAAAGGGCTCTTGCAGGAGACTGTCAAGATGCAGATGGCCTGCCGTCGTTCAGGAAATGCCCATACAAAGGGTAGGAGCGATGTGGCTGGAAGTAATGCAAAGCCATGGAAGCAGAAGGGCTCGGGTAGGGCAAGGGCCGGTACCAAGAAGTCTCCGATCTGGAGATCTGGTGGCGTGGCCTTCGGTCCGAAGACTCGTGACTACTCTTACAGCATGCCTAAGAAGGCCGTAAAGGTCGCTCTTAAAAGTGCGCTTCAGTATAAGATAAACGAAGGCAAGTTAAAGCTCTTTGATTCTCTTGAACTCTCAGAGCCAAAGACAAAGCTCGCGCTTGAGATACTTAATAAGGCAGAACTTAAAAACGCGCTGCTCGTAGTAGATGCAGATAATAAGAATTTAAGGCTTGCGGTAAGGAATTTGCACGGCTTTAAGATAGTGGGTGCAACTCACATAAATGTATATGACGTGCTTCGTTATGACGAGTTGGTACTTACCAAGAGTGCCTATGAGACAGTGCTCTCATCTATAACAAAGTAGTAGGGGTTAAGCGATGAAAGATGTATATAAAGTTATAAAGTCTCCGGTAGTTACGGAAAAATCCACAGGGCTTGGCCTCGTTGGCAATAAGTTTGCCTTCTGGGTAGATCTTAAGGCCGGTAAGGGTGATATAAAAGAAGCCGTACAAAAGGTCTTTGGCGTATCAGTGATTGGCGTGCAGACCATGCGTGTGCCGGGTAAGAACAAACGCCTCGGTAAGACCTCTGGTAGGACGCCTGTTCGTAAGAAGGCCTATGTTACGCTTAAAGAAGGCGATAAGATCGAGGCACTTTC
>CAZUFI010000241.1:0-1797 GCA_964618745.1 uncultured Thermodesulfobacteriota bacterium
ATTGGCACTTATAGTCCAGAAGTATGGCGGGACATCCGTCGGAACAACAGAGAGAATAAAGAATGTTGCAGTGCGTGTTAAAAAGGCGCGTGCTAATGGCGACGATATAATTGTTGTCGTCTCGGCTATGTCGGGCGAGACCAATAGGCTTATTGAGCTGGCAGAGGATATAACCGATAACCCTGAGGGGCGTGAATTCGATGTCGTCGTCTCTACCGGCGAGCAGGTTACGATAGGGCTTCTGGCAATGGCACTGAGAGGGATTGATTGCCCTGCGACGAGCCTTACCGGCTGGCAGATCCCGATAGAGACCGAGGGTTTTTATAATGCGGCGCGTGTAAAAGCGATAAGTGATAAGCGTATCAAGGCTGAGTTCGCAGAGGGTCGTGTCGTTATCGTCGCTGGTTTTCAGGGCGTGAGTTGTGGTGGCGATATTATGACGCTTGGCAGGGGTGGCTCTGATACTACGGCGGTCGCACTGGCTGCGGCCTTACAGGCTGATCTTTGTGAGATATATACTGATGTCGATGGGGTCTTTACGACTGACCCTGGGGTCTGTAAGGATGCACGTAAGTTAGAGAAGATATCTTATGATGAGATGCTGGAGATGGCGAGTCTTGGTGCCAAGGTCTTACAGACACGCTCGGTTGAGTTCGCTAAAAAATATAAGGTCCCGCTGATGGTAAGGTCGTCTTTTCATGATAGCCTCGGGACTATGGTTAGTGAGGAGGATCAGGATATGGAAAAGGTTATGGTCTCTGGAATAACCTATAACAAGAACGAAGCAAAGATTTCCGTGGTTCGGGTGCCGGATAGGCCCGGGATTGCGGCTAGACTCTTTCGCCCTCTCACCGAGAGCGGGGTAAATGTCGATATGATAGTTCAGAATATTAGCCACGACGCGCATACCGACCTTACCTTTACCGTGGCCAAGGGCGACTATAAAAGAGCAATCGAGTTGGTACGGTCTGAGGCCAAAGAGTTTGAGGCAAAGGACGTCCTGGGTGATACCAATATAGCAAAGATATCTATCGTAGGCGCTGGGATGCGCAGCCACGCAGGTGTCGCCTCGAAGATGTTCGAGACCCTTGCCGAGGCCGAGATAAATGTGCAGATGATATCTACCTCAGAGATAAAAATCTCTTGCGTAATAGACGAGGCCCATACAGAAGAGGCGGTGCGGATTCTGCACGCAGCATTTGAGCTTGGCGAGGATGAGGTTAAAGAAGAGGAGCTGGTATAGGCCTATCTTCGAACTCATAAACATTCATCTACGTTGTCGGCATATCAGATTTGAAGCCTCACGTACTATTTAAGTACGCTTCGTGTTCAATCTTCATCCCTCCTAGTATATGAAGCGTTTCTGAGCACGAATTGAGATAAGACAAGATAGGTAAAGACTTGTAGGAATGGCACAGCTCTTTAAAGGATTATTATGACCAAGAAAAATAAAATAGTTTTATACGATACAACTCTGCGCGACGGTACGCAGGCTGAGGATATAAATTTTTCGGTAGAAGATAAGGTGCGTCTTGTCGGGGCCTTTGACGAGCTTGGCCTTGATTATATCGAGGGCGGTTGGCCCGGGTCTAATCCGCGCGATATTGAGTTCTTTGAGAAGATGAAAAAGGTCAAGCTCAAGAACTCCGAGCTTGCGGCCTTCGGGTCTACTAGAAGGGCAAAGACAAAGGTAAAGGATGATGCCAATATAGCTGCCCTGCTCGCCTCTGGTGCAACGACCATAACGGTCTTTGGCAAGAGCTGGAAGCTGCATGTCAGGAAGGCCCTGCGGGTCTC
>CAZUFI010000242.1:0-1795 GCA_964618745.1 uncultured Thermodesulfobacteriota bacterium
TCTTTAAGGTTTTGCAGACCTCTAAGGGTTGCCGGGTGCTGACCTTACCGCCGAGATATAAGAGGAAGTAGCTACTTACTATGAATTAGTTATTGCGAGCGGAGAGGGGCACAGCCCCTTTGGGGCAACGTCTATATTGAGGTGCAAGCTATGACTGAGACCTTATTTGGCGAATTACTTCTATACCTTGCCCTGCTATTTGCCCTGACCTACGCTCTGGCGGGCTTTCTTACAAAGCTCAAAATTCCGATCATTCTGGGTGCGCTCTTTGTTGCAATGGTCGCACACTACACACCTATCGGCCCCCAGCTCTTAACTCCTCCTCTTTATGAACCTTTTAGTTTTCTTGCGCAGTTTGGTGTTTTCTTTCTTCTTTTTTATATAGGCTTGCAGATAGACCTCAAAGAGATGCGAGGGCTCGGCTCAGATATAGTCTGGTGTACTGTGCTTAATACTGCCGTGCCATTTTTGTTCGGTATGGCGGCTATGCTGGGGATGGGGTATGGCTATTTGATAGCCTTTGTTGTCGGATTAACTCGGATGCCTACGGCAGAGGCCGTTATCGTTCCGATCCTCGATGAGTTTCAACTTATTCGCACTCGTGTAGGTTCTTTTATTATTGGTGTGGGTACGCTTGACGATATAATTGAGGTCTTTGTCGTCGTTCTGGTCTCGGTCTGGGTCGGTACCAAGGCAAGTGGTGCGAGCTCTCTCTCTGTTATCGAGAGTGAGCTTGTAAGTATTTTTGTTTTTTCTGTTATTTTTGTAGTGCTGGCTATAGTCAGCTACCGTTGGGTGATTCCGCTAATGGGTAGGTGGCTGCCGAAGAGGCCGCGTAATCTTATTATGCTTGCCATGCTTGTTCTGATGGCATTTGGTGGTCTGGCGGAATATGGCGGCCTTGGTCTCGTGGTTGGTGCGATTGTCGCTGGAATACTGGTACGTCCTGTCTTTAATTCAATGGGACTTGTCGGAGAGCAGGCAACACATACGATTCAGTCTTTATGTTATGGTTTTTTTGGTCTGATCTTTTTCTTCTGGGTGGGGCTGAGTCTTGATCTGGGTAGTATCGCAGCGGCTCCTTTCCTTGCTATTCTGCTTTATCTAGCCGGAACTATCGGTAAGCTTATCGGTGTGTTTCTGATGGTTCCTATGAAGAAGCTCTCGACGCGCGAGGCATGGACAATCGGGATAGGCCTTGACGCACGGCTTACTACTGAGATAATAGTGGTCAAGATGCTTTTAGATGCTGGTCTTATAGATAAGACGTTGTTTACCGCTCTGGTAGGGGCGGCCTCATTTACCGCGATCTCCGTACCGCTGCTCTTTACCCTGCTGATGCGTCGCTGGGGCGATGAGTTAAGAGGTACGGATAATGCCCAACAAGGGTAAGGGGGTGATCAGTGCAGCAAGATAAGAGCTCAACTAGTCAGAGACAGGGTGCTGCGTTGTTATGTCTGGACCTGGAGGAGGGCTCGCAGGAGCTTTTAAGGCTCGGTGCGCAGTATGCAAAACGTCTGTGTCTGCCTCTGAATATTTTATATGTCTTGCCGCCGGCCAGTGGGCAGGACGAGGCCGATTTGCAAAAGAGGATTGAGGAGCTGATCGTAAAAGCCCCGGAGCTTGATGATGCCAAGGTCTTTATACGCAAAGGATGTGTCGAGGACGAGATACTTGCGTATCTCACCGAAGAGTCCGTAGAGCTGGTAATTCTTGGTCATAGGCATAAAGCAAAAAGGGAAAGAATACATGTGGGCAGTATGGTAAGGACGGTTATATCCCTTGCACCAGCAGC
>CAZUFI010000243.1:0-1792 GCA_964618745.1 uncultured Thermodesulfobacteriota bacterium
CTTTCAAAGTTCTATTACTTTGTCTTTGCAGCTTGCCTTTTTCTCGGGTATACTCTAGCAAGGTAAAATGTATTTAAGAGAGGTTGTGGCTATGGCTAATATAAAGGTAGGGTTTTTGCAGACCAAACCTGTCTTCGGTGATCTGAGTGGTAATCTGGATAGGGTCATCAAAAGGCTCGGGCGTAGTGATACAGAAGGTCTTGAGTTGCTCGTCTTGCCAGAGCTCTTCTCGACCGGCTATCAGTTTACCTCTAAAAAAGAGCTGCGCTCGTTGGCAGAAGATATCAAGGGGGGCTATAGCGTAAGTTGTCTCAGTGCCCTGGCAAAAGAACGTAATATGCATATCGTTGCCGGCCTAGCCGAGCGCTGTGGCAAGAAGCTCTACAATTCGTCGGTATTGATCGGCCCTAAGGGGCTTATATCGGTCTACCGTAAGCCCCATTTATTCTGGAATGAAAAGGCAATCTTTGACCCAGGGGATATCCCGCTTGAGGTCGTAAATATCGGTAAGGCACGAATCGGGATGATGATCTGCTATGATTGGATCTACCCGGAGGTTGCACGGGCTCTGGCCCTTAAAGGGGTTGATATAATATGCCATCCCTCTAATCTGGTCTTGCCAAATTGCCCGCAGGCAATGATTACTCGCTGTCTGGAAAACAGGGTTTTTGCAATTACAGCCAACAGAGTAGGTACGGAAGACAGAGGTGCGGGCGATGCCTTGACCTTTATAGGAAAGAGCCAGATAGTAACGCCGCGAGGTGAGGTTCTAGTGCGGGCCGCTGGTAAGCGCGCGGCCTTTGCAATGGCCAGTATTAATGTGGCGGATGCAAGGGATAAGAGAATAACCCCTAAAAATCATATATTTAGAGATATGCGGCAGGATATTTTTTAGGTGCGTATTTAATTTTTTAGTTCTAACTTTGCTTTATGTGGTTAGTCTGTATTTTTTTTCGGCACGGAGAATTGCTAAAGCCTAATAGGGAAGGCGTGTTTAGTATTTATTTGTCTGTATACTGTATACACTTTTATACTTGACAATCCTAGCCCTGTGTTTTAGTATCCCCTTGCATAATGAGTATTATGGGGGGAAGTAGCCTGTCGTATGCCCCAGTAACTTGAATACCTTAATAACACCGCTTATATTGGTTTACTAAACTTACTAAGGGAAAGAGAATATGCTTCTTACTTACTTGCCAGTACTTTTTATGACAGGCTTCATCACCGTTGTGGCGGTGGGAGTATTGTTTGTCAGCTCACTTGTAAGACCGAAGAACCCCTATGCCGAGAAGCTTACGTCATGGGAGTGTGGTATTGAGAGTAAAGGTGAGTCCAATACCGGTCATTATAAAGTTCACTTCTTTGTTATCGCAATCCTATTTATATTATTCGATGTCGAGACCTTGTTTCTATTTCCGTGGGCCGTGATCCTTGGGGATCCGACCATCGCTACGCTAGCCTTCATAGAGATGTTCGTTTTTATAGGGATACTTTCTGTGGGACTTGTATACGCATGGGGCAAGGGAGCTCTAGACTGGCTGTAATTTATCCGGGCGCAGTAAAGGACGTTAGGAATTTATTGGAAGGAGTTTATGCTAGTTAAAGATAATCCAGTTGAAGGTGTAGCGCAGTTTACTACCTTAGATCAAATCTCTCAGATAATTAGAGAGAACCCGGTCACGAATGCCGTCTCCAGTTGGGGGCGTCAATCTTCGCTCTGGCCCTTGACCTTTGGTCTGGCCTGTTGCGCTATCGAGATGATGGCAACGGCCTGTTCGCGTTACGACCTTGA
>CAZUFI010000244.1:0-1781 GCA_964618745.1 uncultured Thermodesulfobacteriota bacterium
TAAAGGATATTGATAAGAAGCTCTCCGGCGATGAGTGGAGCGCACATCCGACGATAGCGTCTTTTAGTTGCAAGCGTCATCTCTACTCCTGCCTGATAAACTCCAGCGGATATGTGCAGCCCTGTACTGGGGTTGACCTCTTTGTCGGCAATGTTAGAGAGGCCCGGCTCGCCGACCTTCTGGGTGGCAGTCGAATTATAAAGGATTTGAGAAATATAAGGGAGAAGATAGAAGGCCCTTGCAAGGGCTGTGAGTTTGCCGAAGATTGCTACGGCTGCCGTGGCAATGCCTATCAGTCGACAGGTAATTATCTTGCCTCCGATCCCATGTGCTGGGTAGAGAACCCGGATAGCGCAGAGAACGTCGCAAAGGTACTTAACCTTTCGCCTCAGACCGGGCCTCGCAGATCAAAATGCGAATCCTCCTGATATCTGCAAACAGGGAAAGGAGTCCTTACCCCGTAGCTCCACTCGGGCTTGCCTATATCGCATCCGTACTTAAAGAAGACGGCCACGAGGTAGAGTTGCTGGATCTCTGCTTTGAAGAGGACGGTGCAGAGGCCGCCTTAGCTGCCGTTAAAAGCCAGCAGGCCGAGCTTGTCGGTATATCCATTCGGAACGTCGATAACCTGACGTACCCGAAGAGCATCTTTTATTACCCTCGTATCAAGGCAGTTGTTGAAAAACTCCAGAGCGAACTACCTGTGCCGGTAGTCCTTGGCGGCTCTGGTTTTTCCCTCTTTCCCTCAGAGACGCTTCGCTATATGAATGCCGAGTTCGGGATTGTCGGTGAGGGTGAGGACGCGATGAGAGAGCTTGTTAACTCTCTCTGTGATAATGATACCGGGAGGGTCTCCGAGAGATTTTCAAAGATACCTAACCTTATTTACAATGACGAAGGTTGTTTTAAAGAAAACCCACGTATATTCAGTGAATCTTTCTTCAATGTAAGCCCGGATAGAGGGCTTATCTCAAGCAAGAGATACTTTGACGAAGGTGGAATGGCCAACCTTCAGACAAAGAGGGGATGCCCCTACACCTGCACGTACTGCACTTACCCTCAGCTTGAGGGTGAGAGGTTGAGGCTTAGAGAGCCGCATGAGATCGTCGATGAACTGGAGTTTATAATAGAAGAGCATGGTATAGACTACGTGTTCTTTGTCGATGATATATTTAACGTACCTCAGAACCATGCCAGAGGTATCTGTGAGGAGATAATCAGGCGCGGCCTGCTCGTAAAGTGGAGCTGCTTTGCCACCCCGAAAGAGATGAGCAGCGAGCTTGCAACCATTATGAAACGTGCGGGCTGCGTTGGCGTAGAGTTTGGCACGGACGGCGGTGTGGATGCGACGATGCTTGCTATGGGCAAGGGCTTTACTCAGGCTGACGTTGAACGTGCGCAGGGTTTTTGTGACGAGGCCGGGCTGGAGGCCGCGCATTATCTTATACTTGGCGGCCCCGGAGAAACAGAGCAGACGCTTCTGGAGACCTACGAGTTTATGGAGAGGATAAAACCACGGGCAGTTATTGTTATGCTCGGAGTCAGGATTTATCCAGGGACACGTCTTGCTGCAAGGGCCGCTAGTGAGGGGATAATAAAAGATGGCGAGTCCTTGCTGGAGCCAAGGTTTTATATCTCGAAAGAAGTGAGCGGGTCTTTGATCGAATCGGTCGAGACCTACGCCCGTTCAAGACCTAACTGGATAGTCCCCGGTCTTGAGCTGCGCTCTTCCGAGGAGCTTAGCCGCACTCTGCGGCTTATGGGACACAAAGGCGTTCTCT
>CAZUFI010000245.1:0-1780 GCA_964618745.1 uncultured Thermodesulfobacteriota bacterium
GCCCCAGACGTTTCTTGCGAACTCGGTCACGCCACCAGCGTTAGAATGATAAAGCGTCAGGGCCGGCTGGCCTTTATAAACAAGGACCTCGCCGATTGTCTTTTTAACGGCACTGAACGAGGCACGGTCCTCAACGCCAGCCCCTGTATAGACCTGATCCATATAAGTACCTGTCAGATGAAAGAGATTATCTTTGCGTTCCTCCATCTGATAGATCGCATAGGTACGTGCGATAACCGACTGCGCCTTTATCGCCTCCAGCGGCCACTTAGACGATATCTCGTTATTTATTATCCCGACTATATAGTCCTCTAACCTTAGTTCATTTACAACTATAAGGGCCCCTTTGGCCTCCCTTACCTCGACCACTCCCCTGTACGGTCTTTTATCTATATAGATAAAACGCCACTTCGGATGAAACCTCAGAGGCAACCTCTTAAGCTCGCCATTGATGGTAACGGTCTTACCGCCGGTATACTCAATACCAAGACGAGTACTACCCTTCGCACCGTCTACCGTAAAGCCGGTCTTCCGCTCCAGCACAAGGATACGTATAGTCCTATCGGCAGGGTCTACGCTTACAGATGCCTCCTTATGAGTCCTTGGCGAGGTGGCACAACCAAGGAAGGTAGTGCCTATAAGCAACGCTATAAAGACCAGCCCCAAAAGGCCTGAGCGGCTAAGAGATTTCTTTTTTATCATTTTTACCTTTATGCCTTTATCCGAGAAAACTCTTTACGATATAAAGTATCACCAACCCTGCGACCATAGAGGCAAGCCCCATCAACCTCAGACTCTTATCCGAGATATCTACAAGGCTCTGCCCCCACGCCCTGATCTTCGCCGGGAAGGCAAAATACGGAGCACCCTCAATAACGAGAACCACCCCAAGTACACTCAAAATAAATGCCATTTTTCACCCCCAAGCCGCCTTAACCTAAAAAGTTTTACAGGACAACAAAAACAAAGCAACTAACCTTACACTGTCATTGCGAAGAGCGAAGGGTCTACGTCCCAGGGCGACGAAGCAATCTCGTTTTTCATGAAATACAGATACTGAAACAAGTTCAGCATGACAAATTTTCAGTACATTGCTTTTACCCCCTCTCCCCAAAAACAATGGGGAGAGGGCTGGGGTGAGGGGTTCATTCTATATGCCTACAATATAGCAAAGCTTTCGCCAACTAACCGCTATTTTTTCATTTGAAGCGATCCGATATACGCGCTAAGAACCTTCAGGTCATTCTTACTAAGGCTCTTATGATATAGCGGCATAGCAGTCATCGGATTAAAATAAAGCGGCTCTGCGATATAGGCATAGACCCAATCCGGGTTGAGCCGGCTGCCGGCATCATAGAGCTTTGGCCCGCTCTTGCCGCCAAGGATGCGCCTGCCTTTTCTGACCTCATGGCAGCCGTAGCAACCGAGCTTCTTCTCGAATATCACGCGCCCCCGTGAACTCCTCTTTGCCTTTATACCAAGCGGGCGAACCTTTTCGCTCTTAAGTGAAGCAAGGTATTTTGCCACAACCCCGGCATCAGTCGGCGAAAGCGCAGGGTGGCTACCGTCACTCTCCTCGGTAATAGAACCGTAAGCCATTGACCGTATCTTTACAGGCTCTTCAAGCCATGCCTTTATAAAGCCCGGGATAAACTTACTACCCGCATACCACAGCTCCGGCCCTTTCAAATTGAGCTTACCACGCACGACCGAATGACAACTGGCGCATCCCTTAGAGACGAAAATAGCCCGACCCTCGCCAATTGTTTGCGCGGTAGCT
>CAZUFI010000246.1:0-1772 GCA_964618745.1 uncultured Thermodesulfobacteriota bacterium
ACCGAGAGGGCCAAGAAGCTTACGCAAGGACTTCTTGCATTTAGTCGTAAGCAGATAATGGAGCTTAAGCCAGTAAACCTCAATAGTCTTGTGACCGAGTTTGAAGATCTTCTCAGTAAGGTGATTCCCGAGGATATTGAGTTTAAGGTGCAGCTATCAGAGAGTTCGCTGGTGGCTCTAGCCGAGAGCGTGCAGATCGAGCAGGTTCTTATGAACCTTATTACCAATGCCAAAGATGCAATGCCGGATGGCGGCGTGCTCAGCGTCTGTGTTGAAGAGATCGATCTAGATAAGGGCTTTATAAAGCGCAATGGTTTTGGCATGGTCGGTGGTTACGCATGTTTATCTGTCTCTGATACTGGAGAGGGAATGGATAAGGCAACCAGCGATAAGATCTTTGAGCCCTTTTTTACGACAAAGGATGTTGGCAAGGGCACAGGGTTGGGGCTGGCTATAGTCTACGGCATTGTGAAGCAGCATAATGGTTATATAGATGTAAAGAGCGCACCGGGGCGGGGCACTACCTTTAAGGTATATCTGCCGACGGTAGATATGGTAGTGGAAGAGAGCGAGGATACCAATGAAGAGGTAGTCCTTCAAAGGGGCAGCGAGACCGTGCTGATTGCAGAGGATAATGATGAGTTGCGGGCTCTGACCAGAGAATCACTGGAGGGGTATGGGTATAAGGTTATAGAGGCCTCGGATGGCTTACAGGCCATCGAGAGGTTTAGAGAGTTTAAAGATAGTATCAGCCTTTTGATCTTTGATGTTATTATGCCCAGACTCAACGGTAAAGAGAGCTTTGATGAGATAAAGAAGATCGCCCCGAGCGTTAAGGTTATATTTACCAGTGGTTATACAGAGGATATTCTGGATAAGAAACTGGTACGTGAGGAAGGGGTTAATTTTATCTCAAAGCCGGTCTCCCCCAGAGAACTGCTTATCAGGATCAGAGAGACCCTGGACGATAGGCTGAGTATGAATGGTTAGAGATGGAGTTGGTTTTTTATATTAATTAAGTTATATGCAAGGCTTTGGACTAAAAAAGGGCATCTGCTTAACTAAGCAGATGCCCTTTTTAAATCTGGATTATGATTATTTTTAGGCTTTATTTTTCTGTTTCTTCTGTCGCCTTCTCCATGCCACAAGACCTGCCATCGCACTGCCGAGCAGTATATATGTAGACGGCTCCGGGGTCACTACCGGAGTAGTTGAGTAGTCTAGGACATCGTTGCCGCAGCTCATTGTCCAGTGTATACCGATCTCGCCGCCTGTGTAGAGAGCAAGCAGGCTTAGATCAAAGCTTCCTTCAAGGACGTAAGAATTGTCGCCGTCGCTGTTGTTTGCGAATAGCCCCTCGCCGTACGCACCGTCAAAGAAAGTCTCATCGTAGAGCAGGGTCGCCGAGTCCATCAGGTAAGGCGTAGACTCATCGTAAGTAGGGTCTTCCCACGAACTGACCGCATAGAGTTCAAAGCTGGGAACGCCTCCTGCTACCGTAAATGATATCCCGTATTCAAAGTCTGCGTCGCCGTCTATATTAATAGCGATGTCGCCGGCGTAGTATGTGTCGCCGCCCCAGACGACCTCGCCGGTGCCGAGATTAAAGCCTGTCTGAAGGCCGAAGTAGACTGTGTTGCCTGTGACCTTAAGACCCAGATACTCAACGTCAAAGTCCTGGCCTCCCCAGCCCGGCCCTACAAAGCCGCCAGTGCCAACGCCGTCTTCAGAGGCGTGATAGCCGGCCCATTCTCCTGTGTTGTCGAATACGC
>CAZUFI010000247.1:0-1755 GCA_964618745.1 uncultured Thermodesulfobacteriota bacterium
CTCCGCCGCAGGCGGTAGGAGAATAGATATATGTCTACAATCATAACGCTTACAACGGACTTCGGTAATAAAGACCCGTGGGTCGGCGCGGTAAAGGGGGTTATCTTATCGATCAACCCAAAGGCGATTATCGTTGATATCTCACACGGTATATCGCAGCAGCAGATCGTCGAGGGTTCTTTTGTCTTGTCGCACGCCTATCCTTATTATCCAAAGGGGACTATCCATGTTGCTGTTGTAGACCCGGGCGTTGGCACGGAGCGTCGTCCTGTATTGATAGAGACAGAGCGGTATTTCTTTATCGGCCCGGACAACGGGCTTTTTACGCAGGTCTTGGCTGGGGAGAATGTCAAGCAGGTAATAGAGCTGGATAACAGTGATTATTTCCTGCCTGATGTCAGTGCGACCTTTCATGGTCGTGATATCTTTGCACCGACCGCTGCGCATCTGAGCCTTGGGGTAGCACCCTCAGAGATGGGGGCTATGCTGGAAGAGCCCCTTACACTTGAGCTTCCAAGCGTCGAGATCTCTCCTGATATAATCAGAGGAGAGGTCCTTTATATCGATTCTTTCGGCAACCTTATTTCCAATATAAAAGACTCAGACCTTTCTGAAATGCTTGGGCGTGGCGATATTGATATAGACGTTCGGTGGCGCACTATTCACGGTCTGGTAGAGAGCTATACAGAGGGTGGTCATGGCGAGCGGACAGGTAGCGCCGTGGCCTTGATCGGTAGCTCCGGCTTTTTGGAAATCGCGGCCTTTAAAGATAATGCGGCAGTAGCCCTTGGCGTAAGCGTCGGAGAAAGGATTGATATAAGGCTGCGCCCTAAAAAGTTATGAGGGTAGTTCTGCAACGAGTAAAAGAGGCATCGGTTTCCGTTGACGGCGAACTGCTCGCCGGTATCGGCACGGGGCTGCTGGCTCTGGTAGGTGTTGAAGAGGGCGATAGTGAGACCGATGCGGACTATATAGCTAATAAGATATCAGGGCTTCGTATCTTCCCGGATGCTGAGGGGAAGATGAACCTTACCTGCATTGAGGCTGGCGGCGAGCTTCTGGCGATCTCGCAGTTTACCCTGCACGGCGACGCTCGAAAGGGGAGACGTCCTTCTTTTAAAAAGGCTGCTCGTCCCGAGTCGGCACGTCCTTTGATGGAGCTTCTGATAGAGAAGGTAGAGGGTGCGGGGCTTGCGGTCGGTACGGGACGTTTTGGTGCGGATATGCAGGTAGCTCTTGTTAACGACGGCCCGGTTACGATACTATTGGATAGCAAGAAGCTTTTTTAAGTTTGACTACACTTGGAGGTTTTTCAATGAAGAAGTTTTTATTTATATTGTTGGCAGGTCTTTTTGTCGGCGGCTGTACGATAGGTATGGGGGCCGGGACCGGCGGGCGTAATGGTGGAGTATCAATCGGTGCCTCGACTGAATTAAATGCAGGTAATCCAGATAAAAGGCGTGAGTTAAAACTGCCTGCTAAAGTAAAGGTCAAGCAGAAGGCAATGATGCGCAAGCATATGCAGACCCTTAGTGATATAACGCGTGCTATCTCTGAAAACGATCTGCAAGAGGCCGGTACTCTCGCGCGCGATAGACTTGGCTGGAATGAAAAAGAAGAGAAGAAATGTAAGGCCGTCTCTGAAAAAACAAATGAGCCCGAGTTTCTCGAACTAGGAATGGCCGTACATACAAAGGCCGATGAGCTTTCAAAACACGCATTCGCAGGCGATAAAGATAAAGCAATCCTCGCACT
>CAZUFI010000248.1:0-1733 GCA_964618745.1 uncultured Thermodesulfobacteriota bacterium
ATCACTGGCTGAACCCGGTGCTGGCCGCACAGGCATAGGTGCTGGCCGCACGGGCATAGAATCCAACAAAGAACCCGATGCAGCTCCCGATGAGGCTTTAGCCGAAGACTCCGAAGGTGAGCCGATAGGCGACGAGTCTAATGAAGAGTCCAATGCAACTCCCGATGAGCCAACAGGCGAAGACTCCAATGATGAGACCTTGGGCGAAGAGTCTAATGGTGCTTGCCGCACTGGCTTAGACTCCTGCACATCCTTACCAGCAGGCTTTATGCCATGCGCGGCTTCTCTTCCCTTCAACTGCCGCTGCCCACCGCCACTACCAGTCCCTCTGCCAGCTCTGCCTATCTTACCAATCTTACCTATCTTCTCTAGGCTCGCTATAAGCTCACCAATCGGCCTCAGATCCTCCAGCAAGGTCGCCCTCACCAAGATCATTTCAAAAGCAAACCTCGGCGTCGTAGACCTTGCAACTTCATTATACCCACCAGTAAACAGACCAAATAGCATCTCCAGACGCTCTAATTCCGCAAGCTCAGCCAGTGCGGTAATGCGCTCAATCTCGCTCTCCGGCAACTCCAGAATATCCGGCCCCGAGACCTTTACCACCACAAGGTCACGCAGATGCTCTAGTAAATCTGCCGTGACTTTTTTAAAATCATACCCGAACTCATGAATCTTTTCAACAATATTAAGTACAGCCCCGCCGTCCCTGCCAAGCACTGCCTCCGAGAGTTCAAAGATAATATTACGATCCATCAACCCCAGCGAATCCCTTATATCCGCCTCTGTAAGCTTATTGCCGGAAAAAGATATTACCTGCTCCAGCAAGCTTTGCGCATCGCGCAGACTACCATCGGCCTCTCTTGAGACCATAAAGATAGCCTCAGCTGTGGCATCTATTCCCTCTTTCTCGGCTATCGCCGCAAGATGAGAAGTTATCTGTTTTAAGGGTATGCGCCTAAAGTCAAAGCGCTGGCAGCGGGAATGAATAGTAAGAGGGATCTTCTGAGGCTCGGTAGTGGCGAAGATAAATATGACATGACCGGGCGGCTCTTCCAGGGTCTTAAGCAGGGCGTTAAAGGCCGAGGTCGATAGCATATGGACCTCGTCGATTATATAGATCTTATAACGGGCACTGGCCGGGGCGTATCTAACGCTTTCGCATAGCTCTCGGACGTTTTCTACGCTGTTGTTAGAGGCACCGTCGATCTCAAGCACATCTACAAGTGAGCCGCCTGTAATCCCGGTACAATTATTACATTTAAGGCACGGCTCGGATGTTGGCCCCTCCGAGCAGTTCAGGCACTTGGCCAGAATCCGCGCAATAGTTGTCTTACCAACGCCTCTGGGGCCGGAGAAGATAAAGGCATGCCCGATCCTGCCAGAATCTACGGCATTAGAGAGGGTTCTAACGACATGGCTCTGCCCGACGACCTCTTTAAAGGCACCTGGCCGCCATTTTCTGGCGATGACCTGATACGAACTATTACCGGTGTTGGACTGCATGATTGAGCTTGGCTCCTGCGACGATCTGACTTTTACGAGATCTAGATAGTTTTATTGCAAAAAAACCAAGCAGTGCGGCAGTAAAATAATTTAAAAAACTTTGACTAAGACCCACCGTAGCGAGCAGAACTTACGAATACTGTTGATAGCCAGGCACCCTTGCGGCACATGAATAAAAACGCTTACCGCTGCTTCCTTCCGGACCTGACGGAGTTCACATTCCTCCA
>CAZUFI010000249.1:0-1719 GCA_964618745.1 uncultured Thermodesulfobacteriota bacterium
TGCCAATCAGGGACGGTGATCTAGAGGGGCACAGCGTGCCAAAAGAATATTATAAAATATCTGATACCACGGCAGAGGCCATACAAAAGGCCAAGCGAGAAGGTCGTCGCGTCGTAGCCGTTGGCTCTACATCAACCAGGACTTTGGAGGCGGCCTTTGCTGGCGAGCCTGATAGCCCGGTCCTCTCCGGCGCGACCGATATATTTATTCGTCCGGGTTACGATTTTAAGGTCGTAGATGCCATTGTTACTAATTTTCATCTGCCAAAGTCTACCTTGCTTATGATGATGAGTGCCTTTGCAGGCAGGGAAAATATACTGGATGCTTATAGAAAAGCAGTCCAGATGCGTTATAGATTTTTCAGCTACGGCGACTGTATGTTTATTCAGTAAATGGAGAAGGTTGATAAATTGGGATTTGGCTTTGAACTTATAAAGAAAGACTCGGAGGGGCGTCGCCGTGGGCGTATTACCACGCCGCACGGTACGATGGAGACCCCGGCCTTTATGCCGGTCGGCACTCGGGCGACGGTAAAGACCGTTACGCCTGAAGAGCTTGTCGAGTGCGGCGTAGAGACTATTTTAGGCAATACCTATCATTTGATGCTGCGCCCGGGCCATGAGCTTATTAAAGAGTTCGGTGGCCTGCACGGCTTCATGAACTGGAAAGGCCCGATCCTGACCGATAGCGGCGGCTATCAGGTCTTTAGTCTTGCAAATCTGCGAAAGATTACCGAGGACGGCGTAAAGTTTCAGTCCCATATCGATGGCTCGGCCTGGAACCTTACCCCTGAGTTCTCTATCGAGGTGCAGGAGGCCCTAGGTGCCGATATTATAATGGCTTTTGATGAATGTCCTCCGCACCCGTCTACTGAAAAATATACAAAGGACTCGATGGAGTTGACGCTGCGCTGGGCCAAGAGGTCTAAAGATGCTAAAAAGCGTAAAGATCAGGCCCTTTTTGGAATAGTACAGGGCGGGATGTATAAGGAACTTAGGCAGGAGAGTGCCCGTCGTACGGTTGATCTTGGTTTTGACGGCTATGCCATAGGCGGGCTGAGCGTAGGGGAGAGTAAAGAGCTAATGGCAGAGATGGTAGAGGCCGCAGTGCCTTACCTGCCAGAGGACAAACCGAGATACCTGATGGGCGTTGGTATGCCGGTGGATCTGGTCGAGTCGGTGGCACGCGGAATAGATATCTTCGACTGTGTTATACCCACAAGATGCGCCAGGAACGGAACTCTCTTTACAAGCAGCGGAAAATTAGTTATAAAGAACAGTCAACATAAATCAGATCACAGACCTATAGATGAGGGCTGTGGCTGTTACACATGTAAGAATTACTCAAGGGCGTATCTCCGGCATCTTTTTACAGCCGGTGAGATTCTCGGGCTTAGACTTAATACTATCCACAATCTGCACTATTATATGACGCTTATGGCGCAGATGCGCAGAGCGATAGAAGAGGATGGTTTTGAGGAGTTCAGGGCTGGTTTTTACGAACAGACCGGGGCTGTTAAGGTTGTAAAGTAAAAAATAAAATAGAAGTAAAGGACGCCCTTGCCAGCAAAGGACGAGCGTGTCTTATAAAATGGAGGTAGTATCGTGTTATATTTATTCCCTGTTTCAGTAGCTCACGCCGCAGGTGAGGGTGGATTATTAGGAGGCGGCAGCGGCATAGCCAGCATGGCCCCTTTTGTATTGCTTATAGTTGTATTTT
>CAZUFI010000250.1:0-1684 GCA_964618745.1 uncultured Thermodesulfobacteriota bacterium
CCTCATATTTTAGATCATCGACGACCTCAGGTTGCAAAGCGGCTATCCTATCACCGCCAGAGGTCTTGCTTACCTGCATCAGCGGTCTTTCTTTCTTCACAATTACGCCGGACTCGCCTCCCCTGAAGTCCTTGGCAATCGCAGCGGTTACATCATTTAACCGAGCGATATCGGTAACGGCAAGCCCGTAAAAGACAATAAAGACCACCAACAGAAGCGTCATAAAATCGCTGTACGGCAGCAGCCAGTTGTTTTCGTGCTCCAGATCCGAGCCCCTCTGCTTTGAGCCTATGAGCTGCCCCTTTTCATAGAAGTTGGTATCGACCGAGAACTCCTCCGTGTCGTCATAGGTAGCGGCATATAGGCGTTCTTCAAGAGTTCTGTTTTCCTGCTTGAGGCTATCGCACTGCTGGAGCTGAAGGTCGAGCTCGACCTTCAGGTTTTGTTTTTCTTCTTCAAGGATTGACGTGTGCTCCTCAGCCAATCGCATCTTCTCTTCTATATAGACAACCCTGCGCTCAGCCGAGTGGACCTTTTCGTTGTCAAGCCTTATGACCTCTGCCAGACTTATCTGGTTAGCAACCGCAGAGGCGACCTTTGCGTCGTCTTGATCTACGCGTCGAGCCTTATTTAATATCTTTGGCAGATTCATATAGACCTCAAAGTAACTTCCATCAAGTACGCTGATTCGGGGGTAGAATAGAGTTTAGATGGCGCTCAAGCTTGATCGGATTTTCTTTACGATGGATACCGCCAATACCATCCATAATAACACGCTTAAGAACAAGCTCGTTGTCGGTGCGGGTCTTGAGCTTTGCGGCAATAGGCAGCAAGACCAGATTAGCAAGCAAAAGCCCATAGAAGGTACTTACCATTGCCTGCGCCAGAGGTCGTCCTATATTTTGAGGGTCATTTAAAACGGCCATCATCTGAATAAGACCGATCAAGGTACCGGCCATACCAAAGGCCGGGGCGAGCTTTGCCATAGTGCGGATTATCATCTCGCCTGATTCATGGCGAAGAGAGAAGTAAACACGCTCCTTCTCCAGGATGGCATGGATATCTCGCTGCTCATAGCCATCGACGACGAGCTCAATGCCGGTTCTAAGGAAACGGTTATGCAGGCTCTCTTCTTCTGTCTCAAGCTTCTTAAGGCCACCGCGACGATAAATATGCGCAAGACTCATTAAGGTCGATATGTACTGGCTAGGCGGGTATATATCTTTTTTAAAGGCATTACGTGCGACATGCAATACCCTTCTAACGTCTTTAAAGGGGTAAGCTATAAGGGTAGCTGCAATAGTGCCGCCGATAGTAATAAAGGCCGCGTCAATATTAAGAAAAATTAAAGCACTGCCGCCCCTTACGATAGCGACAGAGATCAGAAATGTGCCCAGCAAGATACCGGCAAGAGTAATAATGCTCAATGAGGATACCTCCATGTCTCAAGCAAGTCTTCCCTGACTTAAACAAAAACCATTGCAAAGACAGATATTAGCAATACGTCCAACCTTAAGGTCGAATCAAATATGGCGTACTATTATATTTCGTCTATTTCATGGAAAACTTTAACAAAGAGGCAGGTCCTTAGGCAAGGCATGAGCGCCTGGCTGCGGTTCTGCAAGGCGTTCACGATAATTATGACGTCGACTTATTCCGCACCCTGATTGCTGCATCCGTAGAC
>CAZUFI010000251.1:0-1659 GCA_964618745.1 uncultured Thermodesulfobacteriota bacterium
GATACCGGAAGCACTATACCAACATACTGGAGGGAGGTATGGTAATTTATAAGAAGATAAAGATAGCTGGATTTATAGCCTTTTTGGTTTTGCTCTCATCTTTCACCGCGGCTTTTGCGGAAGATAACAAGCCCCATTATTTTGCTCAGGGCGTTGCTTCCATGGAGACGGCAGCGGGCTTTACCCTTAATGAACATGTGAAGGTCTTTGTTTTTTCTGATACGAAGGTCTTTAGCAGTTCGGAAAAAGAGCTTCCTCAGGGGGATCTCAAGGGGCATAAATGGGTCTATGTAGAAGGGCCGATAGATAGCTATGGTAATGTCGAGGCAAAGTCTATTTATCTCATGCCGCGCTATATCAAAGTTGACGAGAGGGCGGAATATCCTTTCATAAAAACACCTTGACCTATTAAGGAGTGGAGTCTTTTATGGTAAAGCGCCCCGGACGGTCATTTATTATCTCTATGATGCTCCTCTGCTTTATTGTTTTTGCAGTCGGCTGCACAGGAGATAAAGAGGAGAATAAGGACGCGGATAGGTTGCCCGGCCCTTCAGGGGACAAGGGCGCCACTGCTATTTCTTTACGTATATTGCCTCGCAGTCCACGGGCCGGCCAGGAGCTTCAGGTCATAGTAAAAGGCGCGGCTCGCAGTCTGAGTTACGAGTGGCAGCACAACGGTGAAGAGATCCCGGGCGCTCTTTCGGATACGCTTGCGGGTATCGGTTTTAAAAAAGGCGATGAGGTTGTTGTGACGGTCAGCACCGGCGCAGAGCGCGCCAGTGTGGCGACGGTAATAGGCAATACGCCTCCTTTGATAAAGAGTGTTACTGTTTTGCCGCAATCCCCGCGCAGGGGGGCAGCGGTCCGTGCAAGCGCGGAGGGCGAGGATATCGACGGGGACTTTTTACGTTTTGATTATCAGTGGATAATCAACGGGGAAGAGTCTCTGTTAAATACCTTTAGCCGTTTAAACGGTAAGGAGTTTGAGAGAGGGGACAGCGTCTCGGTAAGGGTAAGGGTAAGCGACGACGAGGTCGTGGGTAATTCTTATACTACGCCTGCCTTTGTAGTCGTGAATGCCTATCCTGAGATAACGTCAAGGCCGCCGCAGTCGTTTCAGGGGTGGGGGTATTCCTATCAGGTCGAGGTTGACGAGCCGGATGGAGACATCGTAGGTTTTAGGCTGCTTGAGGCCCCTGAAGGCATGGTGATCGATAGCGGTGGCATGATAACCTGGGAGATAAGGAAAGGAAGCGCGGGTAATCATAGTGTGGTGGTAGAGGTAGATGACGGTCGCGGCGGAGTTGATACCCAGCGCTATGAGTTAAATATAGGCATATAGGGAGAATAGGAGTATGAAGGGCTCTTTAAAAAACTATCAAAGACGGCTCTGTGCAGGCTTCACATTGGTTGAGATGTTGGTAGTGATATCTATTATAACTATCATTGTGGCCCTTTCTCTCCCTAATTTTCTGCAATGGCATAAATCCATAAGGAGTAAAGAGGTTGCATGGGATATTGTCGGTATGGGCAGGTATGGCCGACAGTTGGCCGCCAACAATAATCTTGAGTTCAGGCTTGAATTCGATATAGATGGAAGGCGTTACAGGCTGACCAAGGGTAATCTGCCCTTTGGCAGTACGGTCTGGGTAGAAGAGA
>CAZUFI010000252.1:0-1657 GCA_964618745.1 uncultured Thermodesulfobacteriota bacterium
ATCTGCCTCAAGTACGGCGATCAGCGTTATATCAACGATAATTACCACATTAGGACTGGTTACCGAACAATGCACCCTTATAGGTTCATCAGACAACCTATTGTAAGACCTAACTGGTGCGCCCATCCTCTCCGGACCAAACTCAGGGAAAGCCTGCACATACTTACCTGCTGCAAGTGCCGTCTCTCCGAGAATTTTAGCAGCGGTTACGATACCCTGCTGGGCCCTTCCGTGCCACCGTACCTCTGTGTATTTTTCCATTTAAAACTCTCCGTCTTCTTTTTTATATTTCAGAACACTCTAAACAAAGAAACTCGTCTTAAATTATCATCACCAAAACAAACAGAACTTAAATCCAAACGGTAGCCTAACATTTCTCAGGCCTCTTGTCTCCCCTGAAGAGCCCTTCCTAAAGTAGAGCCATCCATGAACTCAATATGGCCGCCCATGGGAATGCCGGATGCTATACGCGTTAGCCTTACATCACTGCCGGCAAAGACCTTTTTCAGATAGATCGCCGTTGTCTCGCCGTCTGCGTCAAAGGCCGTTGCTATGACTATCTCCTCTATACCGCCGGCGCGTACACGCTCTACAAGCTCTGCTACTTTTATCTCATCCGGCCCTACTCCCTTTAAAGGAGCGAGCTGGCCGTGCAGTACGTGATACCTGCCTCTATACGCCCCTGCCGACTCTAAAGCGATAAGATCCTTATAGTCGCTTACGACACAGACCATAGAGGCATCCCTTGTTGGGTCATTACATATACCACAAGTCTCGTCATCTGCAAAGGATATACATTCACGGCAGAGCATAACCTTTTCCTTAAGATCACCGACGGCCGCCGAGAGTTCCTCGGCGTAGCCACCCTTTGCATTAAGAACATATAACGCAAGACGAGAGGCCGTCTTCTCCCCGATCCCGGGCAGGCCCGCAAAGGCCTTTATAAGCCTTGAAATAGGCTCTGTGTACTGTTGCATTACTGCGTTAAACCCGTCATTATATATTTTTTCCTATAATTTATAAGTATACAGTATACACTAGAAAGATTAAAATAGACCAGGAGGAAGATTAAGACCTGCTGTTATTTTGCTCATTTCATCGTTTGCCATCTCTTGAGCGCGTTTTAACCCTTCATTTACAGCAGCGACGACCAGGTCCTCCAGCATTTCGACATCATCGGGGGTAATTACCGCCGGATCTATCTTTACCTCTGTGACCTTAATAGCCCCGTTTACCGTGACCGTTACCATGCCTCCGCCAGAGGCGGCCTGACAGGTCTTCTCGGCAAGGCCCGCCTGCACATCGGCCATCTTCTTCTGCATCTCCTGGGCTTGGCGCATTATATTGCCCATATTCTTATTAGACATTTGTTATCCTCCTGCTATCTATAACCTTACCGCCTAGGGCCGCAAGGGTATCCTTTAATACTGTATCGATCTTTTCAGATGACTGCTCACCACGATCTTTAACTATATCAGAATCAGAGACTTCTTCAACAGAAGCTGTAGCCGGAGCTTCTGCTCTCGACTTCTTCGCCCCTTTTGTCTCCTTCGCCGTGGCTACCTCTGATGTAGTAGTAGCCGCCTCCTCGATTACCGAGAAAGACTCGTAAGCCAGTGGCTCGGCAACGTCAACCGTCTCAGCCCTGCTGTCGGGC
>CAZUFI010000253.1:0-1651 GCA_964618745.1 uncultured Thermodesulfobacteriota bacterium
CCTGCCAGCAGGAACTCAATAGCGTCTTCTGCCGTAACTATTCCACCAATACCAACAACAGGGATGCTAACCACCCCTGCCGCCTCCCAGACCATACGAAGGGCAACGGGCTTTATGGCAGGCCCTGACAGCCCGCCTATCTTTGTAGTTAAGACCGGGCGGCGTTTATTTATATCTATCGCCATCCCGGTCAAGGTATTGATAAGAGATATCGAATCGCTACCGGCATCTTCTACCGCACGAGCCATAACTCGAATATCAGTGACATTTGGCGAGAGCTTGGTCATTACATGCTTATCGGTCACAGCCCTTACCGCACGCACTACACGCGCGGCCTCTTTCGGATCTGTACCAAAGGCCATCCCGCCCTTCTTTACATTCGGGCAAGAAATATTAATCTCCAGGGCATGCACGCCCTTGGCCCCGTCCAACCGCTTTGCAAGCTCTGCGTACTCGCTTGCCGTCTCACCGAAGATATTGGCAACGATCTTTGTCTTATATTTGCGCAGCTTCGGAAGCTTACTATCGATAAAAACATCTACCCCGACATTTTGCAGGCCGATGGCATTGAGCATTCCGCACGGAGTCTCAACGGTGCGCGGCGGTGGGTTACCCTCGCGTGGCTTGAGCGATAAGCCCTTTACACATATAGCTCCGAGCTTTTCCAACTTCATAAACGGACTAAACTCAAGGCCGTAGCCAAATGTCCCCGAGGCCGTCATCACAGGGCTTGAGAGCCGCAGAGCACGGCTGCCCTTACCAAGCACTATACCTGTCGAGGGCTTTTTTGCTATTGCTCTGGTCTTTATTGTTTTTTTCATAACACTTCCCATAGCTATATCTTATCCCAGTCAACGTCTCTGCTATCAAAGACCGGGCCATCGGAGCAGACCATCTGATAAGTTCTATCGTCCTTTAAGACCCGCCCCGGCCTGTGAGGCACGGTGCGCAGAGCGCAGCCAAGACATACCCCGATACCGCAGGCCATCGCCCGCTCAAGCGAGACAAGGCATCTCACCCCTTTATCCTCTGCCATACCTGCCACGGCCTTTAGCATTAAAGAAGGGCCACAGGCATAGACGATATCACCGCAACGCATCTCGCTCTCCAGCAGGCCGGTAACAAGCCCCTTCGTCCCACGGCTGCCGTCCTCGGTAGCGATCTTGCTCTTCACACCAATATCTTTAAAGGGTTTTACAACGATGGTCTCACGCTTTGTACGCGCTCCGTAGATAAGCAGATTATCGCAGTTCAAACCTTGAACCGAGTTAATACTACGCCCAAGGTGATAGAACGGTGCTATTCCAACACCTCCGGCTACCATAAGCAAGCGTGACTTTCCAAGCATTCCGCCGGGAATAGGAAAGCCCTTACCAAGAGGGCCCAGCAAGTCCACACCGTCACCCGGGTTTAAAGCAGACAGGATGGTAGTACCCTTACCAACGACCTTATAAAGCAACTCTACCGTATCGCCGTCTGTATTATAGACGCTAAAGGGTCTGCGCAAGAGCGGATCCATAGAGCCCGTTACCCTGAGCATCACAAACTGGCCCGGACGTACCTTGGGTGCTGCCGACCACTTAAGTGAGATTAGAAAAAAATCAGCACCAAGGGCCTTATTTTCTATAATGATAGCTTCTTTCATATACCT
>CAZUFI010000254.1:0-1649 GCA_964618745.1 uncultured Thermodesulfobacteriota bacterium
TGCCTCTCTTTAACATAATCAAAGGCCTCATGGATCAAAGCTATATTATCTTTTTTGCATAATATCTTCCTTCGTTGATAGGTTACTACCGTAAAAAAATATGTAGTGCCTTTTCCCTGTTGTCTTCTATAACGCATCGTCTCCTTAATTGTTGGGTTTCGCTGCGGGCTTCGCCGCCCGAGGCGGCCTCAGGCCTCTCGCTCTACCCAACCTACAGAACAAATATACACCTTAGATCTAAACCTGTAAACCATTAAGCACATTTCTCAACTACTCGGTGCCTTCTCCACATGAAATTAAAAAAGGCCTGTACTTTTGCACAGGCCTTTCTATATACAAAATGTGGCGGAGGCAAGGGATGCGTTCCCGGCTATCCGCTTGACAGCTTTTCAGCACCATATTATAATAATGGCTCTATAATACAGATGACCATAGGCTGTTCCGCTGCGGTCTTACTTTTGGTTTTCCCGTCATTTATATCTTACCCACAAAAATATTAGTAAGTATGGAGGCTTTCTGTAATGAAGAATATCGGACCGGGCGCGGCAGCGCACCAAAGACGTAAAGTTGTTTTTTTCCTTCTCATCACAGCTGTACTCCTGACCGGGCTCTTCTATACCACATACGCCGAGGCCGCCGGACTCAAAAAATTAGTGGCCGTCTCCCGCTTTGATAACAAGAGCAACTGGAGAGGTCAGTGGAACCTAAGTAACGGCATGACAGATCAGTTGACCGACGCCCTTATGCAGAGCAAAAAAGTCATGGTTCTCGAAAGAGAGACGCTCGGCGACGTCATCAGCGAGCAGAACCTCGCCGCAAGCGGCAGAGCGATGAAATCAAAGTCCGCGCGCACAGGAAAAATAACAAGCGCGCAGATACTTATAAAAGGTGCTATCACCGAGTTCAGCAACTCCAGCAAGGGTAGCGACTCCGGCGTTAGATACAAGGGAATAAGCGTTGGCGGAGGCAGGGGCGAGGCGCATGTCGGGCTCATCATCCGCATGATAGACACCACCACGAGTCAGGTGCTCGCCTCCAAAAGGGTCGAGGGCAAGGCCAAGGCAGGCGGCTTCAGGCTCGGCATAAACAGGGGCGGCATTGGCTTCGGCACAAAGGGCTTTAAGAAGACGCCTCTTGGCAAGGCCACCCAGATAGCCATTGATAACGCCGTTGAGCAGATACTGGCGACACTCGAAGACGTTCCCTACCAGGGCAGGGTTATAAAGGTCTCGGGAAGCAGCGTATACCTCTCAGCAGGAGAGAGAACAGGGGCCTCGGTCGGAGACGTCTTTACCGTCTATAACCTCGGCGAAGAACTCGTAGACCCGGATACCGGCGAGATACTCGGCAGCGAAGAGGAGGCCATGGGTAAGGTAAAGATCTACAAAGTAATGAAGAAGTTCTCAAAAGCCAAGAAGCTCGGCAGCCTAAAGGTAAGCAAGGGCGATATCGTCCGCGAATAACGACCGGACCAGCATCAGTTACAATACAAAACCGGCCCAAATAAACCCGGATTAGCGATGATCCGCCAAGGCAGAAGGAGAGACGAGGATGCTTAAGAAAACAGCTTTATTACTACTATTGCTCGTTATGGGTCTTGGTTACGGCTGCGCTTCGCAGCTAGAGAGCGCAAATACGGGCGTAGAAAA
>CAZUFI010000255.1:0-1619 GCA_964618745.1 uncultured Thermodesulfobacteriota bacterium
TATAGAAAAGAAATAATGCCTGGAGGAATCCTTCAGGTAGCGCGCGAGGGCTATCCATTTATATTGATAGCCCTTGCTCTTAATGTGATCACCGGCTGGTCGGAGATTTACTGGCTCTTTGGTATAACCTGCGCCCTTACGGTATGGGTCGTCTGGTTCTTTAGGGATCCGGTCAGGGAGATACCCTCGGGCGGGGCCTGGACTATCGTGAGCCCGGCAGACGGCGTGGTGATAAAGGCCGAGCCTGTGCAGGAAGATAAGTTGCTCAATGCCGAGGTCATTAAGGTCAGTATATTTATGAATGTATTTAATGTGCACGTCAATAGGACTCCGATATACGGACGTGTTCTAAAGGTCGTCTATAGCCCGGGTAAGTTCTTTAACGCTAGTTTCGACAAGGCTTCCTTATATAACGAACAGAATGCTATACTTATGGAAGGCTACGGCGGTCGTCGCATCGTCTTTACTCAGATCGCAGGGCTTATCGCGCGGCGCATCGTATGCCGCGCAAAAGAAGGTATGGAGCTTAACTGCGGCGAGCGTTTTGGCCTTATAAGGTTTGGCTCAAGGCTTGACGTATACCTGCCGCTTGATACGGAGATAGCCGTTAAGGTTGGCGATAAGGTAAGTGCCGGCACAAGTATTATCGGACGCTGGCAACAGGTACAGTGACCTATGATAGATCGAGACGTAAGCAGGCGAAGGTCTAAGAAAAGAAGAGACGGGATGAAGAAGGGGGTATATCTCCTTCCAAACCTACTGACTTCGGCGAGCCTTTTTGGCGGCTTTTATTCTATAGTTGCGGCTCTGGACGGTAAGTACGAGGTCGCGGCTATCGCTATCTTGATCTCTGCTGTGCTCGATTGTCTGGACGGGCGGATAGCAAGGCTTACGGGTACTACCAGCCGCTTTGGTATGGAGTATGACTCGCTTGCCGATCTCGTTGCTTTCGGGCTTGCTCCGGGCTTTTTGATATTTGTATGGGCCGTCAGGCCCTTTGGCAGGTACGGTTGGCTCGCTGCATTTTTGTATGTCGTCTGCGGTGCGTTGCGTCTGGCACGTTATAATGTCGAGGCTCCGAGCGTTGGCAGTAAACGCTTTAACGGCCTGCCGATTCCGGCTGCCGCTGCATTTATCGCTGCGACCGTATTGCTCTTTCACTATATCGGGCAGGGCCAGATCCCAAAGCATATCGCCATACCTGTTATAGTTTATTGTCTGGCGTTTTTGATGATAAGCAATGTCAAGTTTCATAGCTTTAAGGAACTAAACTTTACCAAGAGAATGCCCTTTATACTTTTGGTGGGTGCGGTCTTTTTGTTGATACTTATTGCGGCCGAGCCACAGGTCATGCTCTTTATCCTGACCTTTGGCTATGTTGTCTCAGGCCCTGTTATGTGGATTGTTGGTAAACGCAAGAAAGCGGTCAGTTACGTCCATGATGAGGACGAAATCGTAGCCAAAAAATCCAAATAAAAAAAAGAGAGTTGTAAAATGAGTGAGTTGGTAAGGATATTTGATACCACACTCAGAGACGGCGAGCAGTCGCCTGGAGCCTCGATGAATGTCGAGGAAAAACTCCGAGTGGCTCACCAGCTTGCACGTCTGGGTGTTGATAT
>CAZUFI010000256.1:0-1617 GCA_964618745.1 uncultured Thermodesulfobacteriota bacterium
TTATTTCTGGGACTCAGCAAACCCCGGTCACCCTTACTAAAGATACAGCCGCAGTAGTTCTGTCGAAATAGTTCCATCTCCTTAGCGGCCTCGATCCCGGCCTGCCAGCCCTCCCTAAAGTCCTCGTAAAAAAACCTGACACCACTTTTCTGCTCGGCTGCGCGAGCCTCTTCTATAATGCTCTCGTGGTTTTGAAAGGTACTGTATAGCAGCGACGATGAAAAGAACTCAAAGCCACCGGCCTTTGCAGCCTCTGCCGTTGCCTGCAAACGCAGACGATAGCAATGCGTGCACCTCTCTGTTAGGGGCAGGCTCTTCTTGTCGGTCCCTGAAAGCCCCGCAAAAAAAGGCTCTGGCTCATAATCTTCAGAAAATATAACCGGCAACTGCATAAGCTTTGCCAGTTTCTTTGTCGCCTCCAGACGTTTTACAAATTCTTTACGAGGATGAATATTCGGATTATAAAAAAAACCGTGCACCTCGTATTTACCCTCAAGCACCCTTTTTAACGGATATATCGAGCACGGCCCGCAACACATATGTACTAGGATCTTTGGCAACCTGGAAGCCCCCTAGAGGAGCTTACCCTGCGCATCACTACCGGCAGGCTCGTCTTTAGCTACGTACTCTCGTCCGATATGCAGGTAAGCACGTTCGGTGGCAACACGCCCTCTTGAGGTCCGCTGCAAAAACCCCTCCTGAATAAGATAAGGCTCGTAAAGATCCTCTATAGCGTCGCGCTCTTCTTGCAGGGCCGTAGCCAGAGACTCGACCCCTACCGGGCCTCCTGCAAACTTATCTATTATAGTCTCCAGAATCTTTATATCCATCTTATCAAAGCCGCACTCGTCAATCTCCAACATCAAGAGGGCATCCCCTGCAACGTCCTTTGTAATCACGCCATCATGACGAACCTCGGCATAGTCCCTCACACGCTTTAAAAGCCTGTTGGCGATCCTCGGTGTCCCCCGTGATCGACGTGCGATCTCGTAAGCACCGTCCGGGGTTATCTGGACACTCAAGATCGAAGCAGAGCGGGTTACAATCTTCTCAAGCTCTTCGGGCGTATAGAACTCAAGCCTTATAATTACACCGAAGCGGTCACGCAGCGGAGACGTAAGAAGCCCTGCGCGAGTGGTAGCACCGACAAGCGTAAAGCGCGGGATATCCAGCTTTACGGAACGGGCCGAAGGTCCTTGCCCGATTATTATATCTATACTATAGTCCTCCATCGCCGGATAAAGTATCTCTTCAACAACAGTGGAGAGCCGATGGATCTCGTCTATAAAAAAGACATCCCGATCTTCGAGGTTCGTAAGTATCGCCGCCAGATCCCCTGCCCTGTCTATGGCAGGCCCTGATGTGGTACGGATACTACGCTTAAGCTCGGTTGCGATAATATGGGCGAGCGTAGTCTTACCAAGCCCGGGTGGGCCATAAAAAAGGACGTGATCAAGGGCCTCGCCACGCCCACGCGCAGCCTCGATAAAGATTCTGAGCTTTTCCTTTACCTTCTCCTGACCGATATATTCATCGACCGAGCCGGGGCGAAGGCTCATATCTTCGGACTCGTCTTTGACGAGACTATCTGAAACGATTTCAGAACCGTCCATGCCG
>CAZUFI010000257.1:0-1598 GCA_964618745.1 uncultured Thermodesulfobacteriota bacterium
TTCTTGACAAAATTAGTAATGTATTATAAACTTGACAATACTACTAGGGTATTAGGGTGTTTTTTAGTAGCAGTACCAACCGGTAAAGGCCAAAGATTCATGGCCAGCCGGTTTTTTCTTACCTTTTATTGTTGATTATTCCTTGTTATTCAATGGGTTATAGCATTAAAAGGTATAGATATAATAGTAGATTACGATTTATAAGAGGCATCTTCTCCTATGAATATAAAGGCAAAGGCTGGAATAAGGCCAAGGACTACTTCTGTTCTTGGGCTGGTCGGTAATACTCCGCTTTTAAAGATAAATAAGATTACTAAAGATCTGCCTCCGGGCGTTGAGATATATGCAAAGCTTGAGAGCTTTAACCCGGGCGGTTCTGTAAAGGACAGGCCTGCGTTGCGTATGATCGAGGACGCAGAAGAGGCCGGGCGTCTTACAAAGGATAAGATAATCCTTGATTCAAGCTCGGGTAATACAGGTATAGCGTATGCCTGGATAGGTTCTTATAAGGGATACAAGGTCGATCTGGTCGTCCCTGAAAATGTCAGTGATGAGCGCAAGAAGACTCTGAAGGCCTTTGGCGCGCATGTTATCTTCTCCGACCCTCTTGAGGGCTCGGACGGGGCGATCCGCCTTTCATGGAAGCTCTATGTCGATAACCCGAATAAGTACTGTAAGCTCGACCAGTATAATAACCCGTCTAACTCTGATGCCCATTACTATACAACCGGCGTTGAGATATACGAGCAGACAGAGGGGCGCATAACGCACTTTCTGGCTACTATCGGTACCGGCGGTACTATTATGGGTACGAGCCGGAGGCTAAAGGAATATAATAAGGATATCCAGACGATAGCTGTAGAGCCGGATAATCCTTTCCACGGCCTTGAGGGCTTAAAGCATATGGATTCATCTATCGTACCGGGGATTTACCATGAAGAAGAATACGACAGGAAGATACCCGCTCCGACCGAGGAGTCTTATGAACTGGTAAAGAGACTGGCTCGTGAAGAAGGGTTGATGGTAGGGCAATCCTCAGGGGCTGCTATGTGGGCCGCTCTAAAGCTTGCAGAGACGCTTACGGAAGGCGTTATCGTAGTAATCTTCCCGGACGGCGGGGATAAATATCTCTCGACCAGGCTCTGGGACGATTAACCATACTTATTTTTACTTATCACTACTGGGGGGAGTTATGGGGTTTGTCCGTTGTTATGGAAGGCCCTATTTTTTTATAAAATTATGATAAAGATTTCCAAGGATCTATACAATAAAATAGTAGAGCACGGGAAGGCCGCCTATCCGCATGAATGTTGCGGGGTGCTGGCCGGGGACTTTGGTACAGGCGAGCTTAAGGTCGTAACCGAGGTTCACGCCCTTAAGAACCTTAACACAGAGCGTGCCAACGACCGTTACGAGGTAGACCCTGCCGAGCTTCTGAAGATAGAAAAAGATGTCGCAACTCGTAAGCTCGATGTTCTCGGTTTTTATCACTCGCATCCAGACCATCCGTCCGAGCCTTCGCAGTTTGACCGCGACCGTGGCTGGCCGGATTATTCTTATCTAATTATTGCCGTAAAGGACGGTAAAAAAACCTGGTC
>CAZUFI010000258.1:0-1556 GCA_964618745.1 uncultured Thermodesulfobacteriota bacterium
TCGGTCGCCGTCTCGGCGCGCCCTACCTTGCCGAAGACGTGGTGAACCTCGGGGAAGGTCTTTATGATACGGTCGGTCTGCTGTAAGAGCTCCTTTGCCTTTGTAATGGATATCCCCGGCAGGGTCGTCGGCATATAGAGAATATCCCCTTCATTCAAGGGCGGCATGAACTCCGAGCCGATCTTCGAGAACGGAACCGCGGTAACCACAAGCGTCAGCAAGCTTAGAACTATAACGCTCTTTTTATACTTGAGCGTCATGGAGACCATAGGGGTATACAGGTATTGCAGGAAACGGTTTATAGGATTTTTTCTTTCCGCAATTATCTTGCCCCTTATCAAGTAGCCCATAAGAACAGGTACTATGGTCACAGCCATTATTGCCGAAGCCGCCATTGCGTATGTCTTTGTAAATGCAAGCGGCTTGAAGAGCCTGCCCTCCTGAGCCTGAAGGGTTAGGACAGGCAGGAACGAGACCGTGATGATGAGCATGGCAAAGAAGATGGAAGGGCCGACCTCCTTTGATGCCTCCATTATGATCTGCCAGTGTTCTTTCTTCTCTCCTTTCTCCTTTGCGTGCTCTATGTGTTTATGCGCGTTCTCTATCATTACAATAGAGGCGTCCACCATAGCTCCGATAGCTATGGCAATGCCGGAGAGGCTCATAATATTGGCATTGAGCCCCTGGTAATACATGATGATAAAGGATATAAGTATCCCCAGCGGCAGCGTGAAGATGGCGACCAGCGAGCTCCTAAAGTGCAGAAGAAAGATAACGCAGATGATCGCTACCATTATGATCTCTTCAATGAACTTCTCTTGAAGCGTCTCTATCGCCCTGTTTATCAGCCCGGAACGGTCGTAGACAGGAATAATCTCCACGCCCTCGGGGAGTCCTTTTTTAAGCTCCTCGATCTTTATCTTTACGTCCTCTATGACACTTAGCGCATTCTCTCCGTAGCGCATGATAACTATGCCGCCTACGACCTCGCCCTCTCCGTTAAGCTCTGTTATGCCGCGCCGTAGCTCGGGGCCGATATGGACGTGGGCTATCTCCCTGATAGTGATCGGCGTGCCGTTGCTATCGACGCCGACCGGGATGTTTTTTATATCTTCGACCGATTTTATATAACCGAGCCCTCTTACCATGAACTCGGTCTCGGCCATCTCTACCAGACGGCCTCCGACGTCGTTATTTGAGCGTTTGATAGCGTGCTTGACCTTGCTCAGAGGGATGTTGTAGGAGAGTAGTTTGTTGGGGTCTACCTCTACCTGGTATTGCTTTACAAAGCCGCCGATGCTGGCGACCTCGGAGACCCCGGGGACGGTCTGCAACTCATAGCGCAGGAACCAGTCCTGGATGCTCCTGAGATCTGCAAGGTCGTTCTTGCCCGTCTTGTCGGTCAGAGCGTATTCATAGACCCAGCCGACGCCGGTTGCGTCCGGGCCAAGGCTTGGGGTAACGCCCTGCGGAAGTCTTCCTGCGACGAAGTTCAGGTACTCAAGTACCCGGCTTCTTGCCCAGTACATATCCGTGCCGTCTTCAAAGATTATATA
>CAZUFI010000259.1:0-1545 GCA_964618745.1 uncultured Thermodesulfobacteriota bacterium
ATGACAAAAACATTTAAGTTAATACCTCACGCAGGATCCAGCCCCGAAGGAGTCTCATCACCTATACTCTGCGCAGACGCGCCCTCGGCCTTAAGTAGCTTCATTGCTTTGTCTAGATCCATATGGCTACCGAGGATCACCATCATATCACCTATATCGACCTTAAAGTCACCCCTCGGGTTGGTCGTTGCCTTGCCTTTTCTTATAAGTGCCATCACGGTCGCCCCGCCTGTCTTTCGTCTCAGATCCAGCTCGGCAAGGGTCTTGCCTGCTATAGCACTGCCATCTTCGACAAAGAAGGTATCCATCACACTCGTCTCAAGGATACGCTCAAGGTGGGCGAGTCGGTCAATATCGATAGACTGCCCCCTGAACATCGCATACCCCTCCTGCCTTACCAGATCTATCTGATTCTGTATGATATTGCCCGGTATGCGATACTCCTTCAAGACCCTCGCAAATATCTCGACCGAGGTCTCGAACTCTTCCGGGATAACCTGCGTCGCGCCGAGTTCATAGAGCTCCTCCAGATCATCGATATAGCGGGTTCTGACTATTATACATATCTGCGGATTAAGGTCTTTAGAGGCCTTGACGGCCTTTCTGGTCGCTACTGAGTCCGAGATGCCGAGAACGATCATCTTTGCATTCTCCACGCCCAGCATTTTGAGTATCTCGGGGTGTCCGGCCTCGCCGTAGAATGCCGTATGTCCGTTATTCCTGGCCTTTTTTATTCGTTCATAATTTACATCCAGGACAATATGCGCGATCCCTGTCTCTTTAAGTACGTTGGCTAGGTTCCTTCCGTTCAGGCCGTAACCAACGACTATAACGTGGTCTTTTAAGCTGGACTTTGTCACGCCGCTACCCTTAACAGCCCTTGTGCCAAGGACGCGCCCAACCAAGGCCGCCAAAGGCACAGCCCCCTGCATAAGGAACGGCGTAAGCGCCATCGTTACAATCGTCGAGGCAAGCACCAGCTGGTAAATATCATTAGGGATAACGCCGGACTTCTCCCCCATCTTCATCAGAATAAAAGAAAATTCCCCGATCTGGGCGAGCGTAAGCCCGACGATTATAGCCATGCGCAGCGGATACCTTATTATCTGCGCCACAAGGATAACTATCAAAGACTTAAAGAGAACAATGGCGAAGACTATAAGGGCTATTACCGGCAGGTTGCTCTTAAAGAAATATAGATCAAGGAGCATTCCGATAGAAACGAAAAATAGCGAGCTAAAGATATCCCTAAACGGCAGAACATCTGCGACTATCTGATGAGAATACTCACTCTCGGAGACGACGAGCCCGGCTATAAATGCCCCTATCGCCAGAGAGAGGCCGACCAGAGAGGTCACCCAGGCAGTCCCCATGCAGAGCAGAACAACGGCTAGAATAAAGATCTCGCGGTTTCTGAGCTTTACGATCTGGTGAAAAAGCCTGGGCACGACATACGCCGAGCTCACTACTATAGCCAGCACCACGACCATTGCTACGCCCAGCTTCTTTACGAGCTCCAACCCGTCGATCCCTGCGCCCTCGCTA